>DAHWQF010000727.1 GCA_027334785.1 Acidimicrobiaceae bacterium | reverse complement strand
GCTCCGGGGGGAGGGCTCGAACCTCCAAGCATCCGGATCCAAAGTCCGGCGTTCTTCCAATTGAACTACCCCGGACCGCCGGCAAGACCCTGGCCACCGGCGGGCGGGCCCGGCAGCGGCCCGGCGCTTACGCGTACAGGTCAGTGGCATCACCATACCTCGGTTGCCCTGGCGTGAGGCTACCCGCCGTGGTCCTGGCCGCCTGGCGCGCCAGCAAGGCGCGGCGCGGCTAGAAAGATGACGTGAGCTACATAACCCGTGAGCCCCGCGAGCGTCGGCGTTCGCGACAGAAGCCGGGGAGGGAGCAGCCCAGGCTGGCCGCGGTCGTGCTGGCTGCGGGGGAGGGCACCCGCATGCGCAGCAAGCTGCCGAAGCCCCTGCACCGCCTATGCGGTCGCCCGATGGTCATGTGGGTCCTCGACGCGCTCTCGGGTCTCGACCTGTCGCGAGTGGTGGTCGTGGTCGGGCACGGTTCGACGCGGATGGCCAAGGAGCTGGCCGAAGCGCGTTCGCCTATGGTGCCCATAGAAGTGGTGGAGCAACCCGTCCAGCGGGGGACGGGGGACGCCCTGTCGGTAGGGCTCACGGCTTTCAGCGACGACGAAGGCGACCTGGAGGACGTCATAGTCCTACCCGGGGACACGCCGCTCCTGCGCCCGGGGACCTTGGCCGAGCTGGTCAAGGTCCACCGCCACGCCGACGTGGCGGCGACCCTGCTCACGGGCCGCCTCGACGACCCCAAGGGCTACGGCAGGGTGGTGCGCTCGCGAGACGGCCGGGTCGCCGGGATCATCGAAGAGGTAGACGCCACCGAGGAGGAACGGGCCGTCAACGAGGTGGGCACCTCGATATACGTGTTCCGCCGGTCGGTGCTGGCGCCGGCGCTGCGCCGGCTGTCCCCCGACAACGCCCAGGGCGAGTACTACCTGACCGATGTCGTGGCAGTCCTCCACGACGCCGGCTACCCGGCCACCTCGATGGTGATAGCGGACCCGACCGAGGCTAGTGGGGTCAACGACCGCCACCAGCTCGCCGCCGCCGAAGCCGTGCTGCGCCGGCGCATCAACGAACGCTGGATGCGGGCCGGGGTCAACATGCTCGACCCGGCGCACACCTACCTCGACTCGACGGTCGTGCTCGCTCCTGACGTGACGCTGTACCCGGGCACGATCCTGCAGGGCTCGACGAGGGTGGCCACGGGCGCCGAGGTGGGCCCGAACACTCACCTCGTCAACTGCTCAGTCGGGGCACGGGCGCGGGTCCAAGCGACCTCAGCCGAGCAGGTGACGATCGGAGAAGATGCGACGGTAGGCCCCTTCGCCTGGCTGGCGCCGGGTACCGTGGTGGCGCCAGGATCGGTCGTCCGGCCTATACCAGCTGCTAGCAACCCGGAAGGGGAGGGCCCAGGTGGAACTGTTCTCTAAGCACAAGCTCCAGTTCTACGCCGGCCGTTCCCACCCCGTCCTGGCTAGGGCCATAGCCGAGCACCTAGGCGTCGAGGTGGGCAATTGCGAGCTGCTCGACTTCCCAGACGGCGAGGTCCGCGCTCGCTATGGCGACTCGGTACGCGGGGCCGATATGTTCGTCCTGCAGACCCACGCACCCGCCGAGGGTCGCTCTGTCAATGACCTCTTGATGGAGCAGTGGGTGATGATCGACGCCGCCAAGCGCGCCTCGGCCAAGCGCATCACGGCGGTGTGCCCCCGCTATGGCTACGGGCGCCAAGACCGCAAGTCACGGGCGCGCGAGCCGATCACGGCCCGGATGGTGGCCGACTTCTTCCGTAGCGCCGGCGCAGAGCGCATCATGACGGTCGACCTGCACGCCGGCCAAGT
>DAHWQF010000726.1 GCA_027334785.1 Acidimicrobiaceae bacterium | reverse complement strand
GACGCCGGGATCCCGCCGGAGGGCGCCGTCTCGTCCATCATGTGCCCGGTCCCGATCCCCCGTTACCCCCTGGCCAGGCCCCGCCCCGGCGCCAAGGCGGAGACGCTCTGGCACCCGTTCCTGTGGCTGCCGCCGCACGTGGCGACCAGGCGCAACGAGGCCGAGGCGGCCGACGACGACCTGTACGCCCTGCGCGTCGCACTGGAGGCCGAGACCTTCAGCCTGTGGGACCAAGGAGCGGGCGCCTGGGTCGACGTGCTCTCCACAGCCGGCGTCGACATCGACCAGCCCGACGGCTTGGCCAGGGCCAGGGCATGGCTGGGCGGCGAGGAGGGCCCGGAACTGGACGACATCGACATGACGGGGCAGTACTGGCACGAAGAGGCCCCTTGGTGGGCGTCGGAAGTCGCCGTCAAGGTGCTCCCGACTGCGCTCCGGATCGTCTGGTCGGAGAGCGCGGGCGCCCAGATCGACACGCTGATCGGGATCCTCGACGACCCGGAGCTGTCAGGGACAGACGAAGAGGCCCGCAGCAACGTCTGCGCCGTCGCCGGGATCAGCACTGCCTGGTTCCGGCGCGTGCCGGCCATCGGGTCGTCCCGCCTGCCCGGCCGGCCGTCAGACGCCTTCAGGGCCCTGGAGGAGCGGCTCTCCAAGCCCAGCGTGCCAGCCAACGAGCTGCGCTACGAGATCGTGCCGGCGCTGATCGACGTCCTGAGCGTGGTCCGCGACATCTTCAGCCCGTGGGTCGAAGCGTTCGTCTCGTTCGTGCAAGAGATGGAGGAGGTGCAAACCTCGGCGGTCACTGAGCTGATCGCGTTCGCTGAGGCGCAGGAGCTAGGAGAGGAAGAGGCGGGGGCCTTGGCGGCTGGCGCATACGAGACAGCCTGATCGGTCGTAGGCGGTATGGGCCAGGACGACCTCGCCAACCCGGCGCAACAGGCGGGCATGATCCTGTTGGACCAGACGCTAGGCATCCGGCTGTTGCTACATAGTCACACCTAGCCCGTCACAGAGGATGGGCAGCTAGCACGGGAGAGGACAGCTATGGCAGATCAGTTACTCATTGGGGTGAAGGTAGTAGCCAATCAAGACATTTACTACAACGTGCCCAAGGACATGACTGGGACAATTACCGACGTCCGTAATGGGAACGAAGTTCTCGTCCAGTTCGACAACGGCATCTCTGCCTGGTGCAGGAAGGACCAGCTCGACCTACTTTAAAGTAAAGCAACCAACTGGGTGCAGGTTGCCCAGTTGCATAGCCAGGCATTATTCCTCGAGCCGACGGTGCGCCGTCCCGGCTTTTGTCATGTCGCGAGGTCGAAGTCAGCAGGACCTGTCGCCGGTCGGGCTAGCAGCGGAGCGCTCGGCAACACCGTCATCGTCGTGCGGAGCGGGCGCCGCCTGTCGGTGTAGGGATATGGGCAGCGATCGCTCGTGCCAGGACGACCTTGTCAGTCCACCGACAGGCGAACCTGTAGCCGACGACTGCACCAAGCAGCGGCCCTTGACCGAAGAAGAACAGGCGCTCATCGACGATCTCATCGCCCTGAGCAGAGACGAACTGGAGTGGCTCGAGGAGCACTGAGGGCTCCCTGGGTGCTGTCGTCAAGCCAGTGGCGCACGTGGGGCGCCCTGATCGGTCGTAGATGGCATGGACCAAGACGACATTGCCCGGCCTGCGTGGCAGGCGGACGCTGCGTGCCGCGGCGTGGGCGCCGCTCTGTTCTTCCCCGAGCGCGGTACCGATGTCCGTGCCAGGGTGCCCGAGGCCAAGGCGATCTGCGCCGGCTGCCCCGTGCGCTCCGAGTGCCTGCAGTACGCCCTCTGCCTT
>DAHWQF010000725.1 GCA_027334785.1 Acidimicrobiaceae bacterium | reverse complement strand
GTAGCGCCCCACCCGTCTGGAAGGAGCCGTTTCCTCGGGGCACCTGGGCCGCCCACGAGGACCCCGCCGCCAGCCGTGACGCCGGCGAGACGGTGCCCGGCCGGCGACCACACCCAGCCCGGCGAGCCGCTGCCCAAGCCGAGCGAGAGGTGGCCCAAAGGTGACGTCGGGGCCCCGCCACCTGCAGGGACCACCTCGCCTGCACCGTAGGCGAGGTAGTGCCCGTCCGCGCTCCAGCGCACCGGCGCCCCCACGCCTCTCGCCACCAGCGTCCGGGTGCGGCACGAGGCGACCATGAGCACCCGGAGCTGCCCACGGTCGACAAAGGCCATCCGGCCGAGGTCGCTCTTGCCGACCAGCACGCTTGGACAGGGTGCCGTGCGCGTTGTACCAGCAACCCTCGCCGGGGCCCCGGTCACGAGCGACACGACTGCCGCCACAACCGCCAGCCACCTCACGACAACTAACGCTAGTGGTCCACCATCTAGCGACCGTGGTGCCCTGCACGTCGTGAGGGCCGAAAAGGTGGGATTTCATTGAGACAACGCGCGGTGTCACCGTCATGCGGACGGGCCAGGCATGGTGCGGGGTGCCCGAGCTAAGGAGGCCGAAGTTGACACCGGGGAGGTCCGAGACCGTACGCGTCCTGGCCGGCCAAGCCAGCTGTGTCGGCGGACGGGCTTGGAGCTGCCCCCGCGCTAATGGTCAAGTTCGCCGGCAGCTGAAGTTTTACAAGGCCGCCAAGCCGCAGGGATTGTTGTACGCCCTGGCCCACCCCTCAACGACGGCGCGGGCGACGAGCTTGACGGTCAAGAGCCATCCCGCAGGTCGGACAGGGCCCCGGGCCGGTAGACGATCTCCGAGAAACGAGCTTGGCAGCCTTCACCCGTCGGTGACTGAGCCTCGAAGCCGACCTTCGGAGCTGTCCCCGCAGGGAAGCGGAAGTGGCGGACGAACTGCCAACGCCGGCCGTCGAGCGAGAAGTGGAACGCGTAGGCGGGACCGAGGCCTGCAACTCGCAACCATGTGCTCTCGGTGCCGACGGTGACCGAGTTGCAGTCGTCCGACTCCCCCCGGGTCACGACGCTCACCACCATGGCCTCCCCCTGTGGGGAGCGCTCTAGCGCCAACTTGGCCCAATTGTGATCGTCGCCCCACAGTACGAGGGCGCCAGCGTCAAAGGTCGCCCGCAGTGCGGCCTCGACCCGGCAAGACAATGTGTACTCACCGGGAACGGCACCGAGGAGGGCAGGCGCGTTGAGGACCGTCGCCGCCGAACCGGGGTCGACGAACCAGTCCGTGTGGCCACCAGCAGCGACCATGAGTAAGCCGCCATCCACTTCGGCATGAACAGGGACGCCGAGCCATTCGAACTCAGTTGGCACTCCCGGGACCCGCCACACTTCACTCGTCGCCATATGCCTCCTCACCGGTAAACGCTAGGCCCTGCCGGCGGCACGCCGCCTCTCCTCCGTTGGGCGACTCGATCCCGCCCACCCGGCAAGTTCGGCGGCCATGCTTGGCAGGCGGCCCCGCCCAATCCTGGCGTTTGTCGTCCTTGGACCTAAGTGTGGCATGTGGGACCTGAGTCCCTCGAGACAGCGAGCCTGAGGTTGCACGGGCCATGAGCCGTAGCACCGGGGGCCGCCCTTGACGCGGGCCTTGACCAAGACCTTGACGGCCGAAGATTTTCCCGACGGCCGCGAGAGCCCTTTGCCCAGCTAGAGGGGCTCTGTCAAGGTCCCCGTCAAGGTTTTTGTCAAGGTGCGGGGGCTGCGCCGGGGCTCGGCCCGGCCTCTGGCGCGGGCGCGTCGGCCCGGCTCGCGCAGGCCAGCAACGAG
>DAHWQF010000724.1 GCA_027334785.1 Acidimicrobiaceae bacterium | reverse complement strand
TCACGTCTCGCGTATGACATTTGTCATGGTCCAGCGCACCGTGCGGATGGGCTAGACAACCATCTTCACTCGCCGAGACGCCGTTCTCAACCCGTGCCCGTTCCAGATGTTCGCCGACCGTGGAAGCGGTGGATCCCGACCGTCGTCGAGATCGGCGGTCTTTCTCGGGACTTCGACCGGAGAGGAGGTGATATTGAGTAGTGCGCAGCGCCCGGGCGGCTGCAGATGCATGGCGTTGCCACCACCCAACCGAGCACCTCCTTCCATGATCAACCTGTTCGGCATTGAACATGTGCAAGGCGCACGGCCAGGCTCGCCCTTGCATATGCAATCTCGGGGCAGTTGTCCCGAGAAACCCCGCCTTGACGTTCACTGGAGTGAGGAGGTGGCCGAGCGTCCTGTCCCGTGTGTGACCCTGACCTCGCACGGAGGCCAACGGCGGTATCGACTTCGCTTCAGGCGGCCCGAACGACCCAGTAGGTGATGGATGCGAGGCCATCCCCGATGGTCCGGTTGTCGACGAGGTGGAGGGGCACCTTGGCGATCGGCCTTCAGCTGTTGCTTGAGCCGCGACACCTCTGCCGCCGGGTCGCCCTTGAGGACCCTGGTGTTGTTCCACTTGGGGTTGTCGAGGGTGGACGACACGACGTACTTCGGGAAGCTGTTGAGCCTGTCTGCCAGGGCTCCGGTTCTTGACGGCCAGCGTGAGGCCAGGAACTGGTAGGTCCGGCGGCCGAGCAGGAATGCGTCGGCGGCGAGCGCTTCGTCGAGGGCAGCCTTGCCGAATGCTTCGCGGTCGTTGCCGCTGACCTGGGTGAACCAGCCTCCGTGTTCGAAGCCTTCTTCGCCGGTCGGGTCCTGGACGACCCATGCTGCCAGCCCGCCGTCGGGGCGTTCCACTGACTATCGGGCGGCCAGGTGCTATCAGGCGCAGCCGAGCTGCTCGATCAGGGCTCGGGGAGTGATCGCCGGCGGCGTGAGGTCGGCCTCCAGCAGGTCGTGGTCACCGGTGACGATCACAGACCCGGTTGCCTCGGCCAGGGCAACGAGGTAGTTGTCGTCTGGGTCGCGTACTCGCTGTGACAGCGGCCCGGGATCCGGGCGAAGCTCGGCCTCGCGGCCCAAGGCGTCTACCAACGCAACGGCGTCGTCAAGGGAGATCCAGCGCCGAAGCTTCGGGCGGGCCAACACACCGCCGAGCTCGTCGAGCAGATGCTGGCTCACCACGGCGGTGACCCATTTGCCGATGACGGCCCTGATCACCTCGGCTGGCGCGCCGTAGGGATTGATCAGTCCCGAGACCCACACGTTGGGGTCGATGACGGCCCGAGGCGGCTCTGCGCTCAACCCGCTCGGCGGCTGGAGCGCTCGGAACGCACCGCAGCAAGCTCCTCCGCGGCGAGGCGGGCCGCCTCTTGCTCGCTTGGAGCTTCATCTGGGCTGATCCCGGCCCAGATGCGCTCCACCGCTTCAGCGAGGCCCAGGTGCTTCCGCAGTGCCTCCTCGAACACCTCATACTCCCGCTTGCCAGTGCGCGCTGCAGCCACCTTCGCCGCGCGCAGCAGCGCCTCGTCGATGTACACGGTGGTCTTCTTTCGAGCCACGGCCCCATCTTGACAGAAAAACGGCAGCACTGCCATCCCACCCTCGTCCCATTCAGCGATCCCGCTCTTCGTCTCCCCGGGTATCTTCGGTGTCGTAGCGGAGCGACTCGGCGTACCCGAAGCTGGTCATGGGGTTGTAGTCCTGCACGTCAGCGTCCTTCCGGAGAGTGGACAGCGGCGTCGACCAGCACGGCGCGGGCCATGGCGAGACGGGCGGCGCAGCGGCCGGGCATCGTGTCCCAGTAGTACGGGAGCGTCAT
>DAHWQF010000723.1 GCA_027334785.1 Acidimicrobiaceae bacterium | reverse complement strand
CGATCGTCCCGCCTTACCACTCACAAGAAGCAGTCATCCTCATCGCCTTGGCCGTCGCGGCAGCCGTCACCATCTACTGGCGTCGGCGGTTGGTGACAGGCATAGCCTTCATGCTCGCGGCCGCGATCGGGGTCGGCACCCCGCTCCCGAAGGGGCTCTCCGACGGTATGTGGCTCGCCTTCTTGGTGCCCGCCGGGTACGTGCTCTGGATGCTGATCTTCCGCATGAACAAGGAGCAAAAGGCTTGGCTGGATGCCCACCGCCCGGCCCGGGCGAGCGCCGGCGCGGGCGCGGCTCGCAGCGCCTCGCGAAAGAGTACGGCACCCAAAGGGACCCGCGCCCGCTCCAGCCGTGGCAAGCAGGAGGCCAGGACGGCTTCTGGCCGGCCGTTGCCCACCCCCAACGCCCGGTACACGCCGCCGGCGCAAAAGACCCGCGCCGGCGGGCGCAAGCCCTGAGCCGCCCGCCGACGTCCTAGCCGCCCAGCCTGAGTACCGCCCAGGCTGAGTACCGCCCAGCCTGAGTACAGCCCAGCCTGAGTAAGCCGCGGCTCGTGCCGCCGGCTCCCTTCGCGCCTTGGTGACGGGGGGTGCCGGCCGGCGTGGTAGACACGAGGGGTGCTGCGAGAAGCCCTCGAGGGCCGGCGTATCGCCATAACCGGGGCCACTGGCTTCCTCGGGACGGCCCTCACCGAGCGGGTGCTGCGCTGCCTCCCCGAGACAGAGGTCGTCCTCCTGGTCCGGCCGGGGCGGCGGGGCGCCGCCGAGCGCGTATGGCGCGACGTGCTCGCCAATGACTGCTTCCGCCGGTTGCGCCGGGAGCTCGGCGACAGGTTCGAGGAAGAGGCGTCGCGCCGGGTCGTACCCCTTGCCGGCGATGTCACGGTCGACGGGCTCGGGCTCGATGCCGCCGGCCGGGAGCTCCTGGCCAGCTGCTCCACCGTGGTCCATTCGGCCGCCACGGTCAGCTTCGACGCCCCCCTCGACGCTGCGGTCGAGGTCAACCTCCTTGGCCCGTCGCGCGTGGCGACCGCCCTCAAGCAGGCGGCTCGAGATCGGGGGCCGCAGGGCAACGGGGCGCGCCGTCGCGCTCTACCCCACCTCATAGCTGTGTCCACCGCGTACGTGGCCGGCGGGAGGCGAGGACTAGCCCCCGAAACCGCTCTCGCACAAACACCTTTTTCCCCCCAGGTCGACTGGCGGGCCGAGGTCGAGGCCTCCCGCCGGGCACGTTCGGACGCTGAATCGGCCAGCCGCGCTCCCGAGATGCTCGCCCGCTTCCGCCGCGCGGCGCGGGCCGAGCTCGGCGCGGCCGGGGTCCCCCTCCTGGCCGAAAAGACAGAGAAGCTGCGCTCCGAATGGGCCGATGACCGCCTGGTCAAGCTCGGGAAGGCACGTGCCCAGGCTCTCGGCTGGCCCGACGCGTACGCCTACTCGAAAGCCCTGGGCGAGTGGGCACTACTGGAAGAACGCGCCGACCTGCCTCTCAGCCTGGTCCGTCCCTCGATCATCGAGGCCTCGTTGGCCGAGCCCGTCCCCGGCTGGACCCGGGGCTTCCGCATGGCCGACCCGGTCATCATCAGTTACGCCAAGGGGCTCCTGAGAGAGTTCCCCGGCATACCTGAAGGCATCATCGACGTGATCCCCGTGGATCTTGTGGTGTCGGCGATCCTGGCCGTAGCCGCCCGGGGGCCCCTCGCCGGCCCCGACATCGTGCACGCTGCATCGGGCGCCCGCAACCCCTTGCGCTATGGGCAGCTCGTCGGCTTCGTGCGCGAGTGGTTCTCTGAGCACCCCCTCGCCGACGACAAGGGCCAGCCCATCGAGGTCCCGCAGTGGACCTTCCCTGGCCGACGGCGGGTACAG
>DAHWQF010000722.1 GCA_027334785.1 Acidimicrobiaceae bacterium | reverse complement strand
CAACTACGTGCTGGAGCGCCAGTCGGCCCAACAGTGCGTGGCCGCCGGCACGCAGCTCCGCTCGGACTGGAAGAACACCTCCTTCCCCGCCGGCACGGTGCTTTGCAACACGTGGGCCAACATCGCCGGCCAGCCTTGCGTGACCATCGGTGGCTGAGTCGAGTCCGGGGGGAGAGAAGGGCATGAAGAAACGATATTGATGAAGGCAACGAGCAAACTCTAGGAAGTCGCGCAACACGAAAGGAACACATCGTGCGAATAGGAAGACGCCTCCTCGCGCTCGCCGCGGGCATTGTCGGAGCGGCATGCATGGTAGTCCCGCTTATACAAGCTGCACCGGCTTCAGCTCAGGTCTCTGCAGTCGATAATGGTCTGGCTGGCATGATCGAGCCCGCGGTCCCGACAATCCCAACTCCAGCGATACCGGGACCGTCGGCATCAGCTTTGGCATGGACGCAGTGGTCTGCGCAAGAACAGCAATCCTTAGAGTCAATGCCGTGGAGCGCTGTCCCGGGCTGCACAATCAAATCGGTGTCCTACTCGCAGGCACCGGCAGACTCGGAGGCTGCCTATGCACCGTCATGGGCAACCATAACGGGAGCGTCGATCGTAGGGACGTGTGCCATAGCGGCTACATCACGCATTTCGACGCCCTGAAGCGGTCTGGGTAGCCCGGAGGCTCCATCGCTTGGAACTACACGAGTGGTACCAAGGAGGATGGAGCTATGTCAGAACAGAGCAAGCCGCTTACCCACCCCTCGCAGCGCCGTTACCCACCTGAGCTGCGGGAGCGCGCTACGAGGATGGTCCTCGACGCCAAGGCGTCAGGTGAGCGCTACGGGGTCGTGAGCAGGGTCGCCCGCCAGCTCGGCATCGAGCCCGAGACGCTGCGCAACTGGGCGGCCAAGGCCGAGGTCGACGAGGGCCTGCGGCCCGGCGTGCCCACCAAGGAGAAGGCGAGGATCGCCGAGCTCGAGCGGGAGAACCGGGAATTGCGGCGTGCCAACGAGATATTGCAGGCAGCGGCCAGTTTCTTCGGGGCGGCGCTCGACCGCCAACAGCAGAAGTAGTGGAGTTCATCGACACGCACAAGGACCGCGAGACCGACGGTCTCATCTGGGGAGTCGAGCCGATCTGCAGGGTCCTGCACTTCGCCCCCTCGGTCTACTACGACTACAAGGCCCGCCCGCCCTCGCGCCGCTCGGTCGAGGACGCCGAGCTGAAGCTGCTCATCGCCAAGATCTGGAAGGAGAACTTCCGCTGCTACGGTGCCGAGAAGATCTGGCGCCAGCTCCAGCGCGACGGTGTCTCGGCCGGCCGTGACCGCGTCGCGAGGCTGATGCGCGAGCTCGGCATCTCCGGCGTCGTGAGGGGCAAGCCCAGGCGCACCACGGTGCCCGCACCCCAGGGGGCGCGCCCCGAGGACCTCGTGAAGCGCAACTTCGAAGCCCCTACGCCCAACCGCCTCTGGGTCGCGGACATCACTTATGTCGGTACGGAGGCGGGTTTCGCCTACGTGGCCTTCGTCATCGACGTGTTCGCGAGGGTCATCGTGGGGTGGGCCGTCTCGGCAAGCCTGCGTGCAGACCTGGCGCTGGCGGCGCTTGAGATGGGCATCTTCTCCCGCCGGGGCCAGGACCTCTCCCACCTCGTGCACCACTCGGACCGTGGCGTGCAGTACCTCTCTGTCCGTTACACCGAGCGCCTCGCGCAGGAGCAGGCGGTAATTTCTGTCGGTTCTAAAGGAGACTCTTACGACAACGCGCTCGCCGAGACGGTCAACGGATTGTACAAAGCTGAACTGGCGCACAACTTTGGCCCCTGGCGCGACGCCGCCCACCTAGAGGCACAAACGGCGGCCTGGGCGTCTTGGTGGGA
>DAHWQF010000721.1 GCA_027334785.1 Acidimicrobiaceae bacterium | reverse complement strand
ATGCCGTCCTTGGGACGGCGTCTACGAAGACCAGCACCCAGGGGATCGAGCTCGGGCCCAAGGGCGTCCCGATCAGAGCGGCCAACAACGTCTCCACGAGCAAGGAGACCTTCAACGGGACCGGGACCGCCCTCGGCGGCGTCCTCGGGACCAATACGGTCACCCCAGCTGGTGCCGGGAAGTCGACGTACACCAAGACGAGCAGCCAGACGAGCTACGAGACCGGCGTGAGCAACGTGACCATCAACCAACCGCCCGGCCAGCTCCAAAAAGAGAGCGTGTCGGTCGTCTTGTCGTCGCTCCCTCGCGGCGCGTCACTCGCCAAGATCCGCCAAGCCGTATCCGCTGCCGCTGGGCTCACCCCAGCCGACACCCTCTCTGTCGTCTCCATCCCCTTCTCGACAACACTCGCCAACCAAGCCAAGCTAAATGCCAAGGCCGAAAAGGCCGCCTTGGCGAAGGCACAGCTCATGACCGAGGCCAAGGAGCTCGCCGTCGCCCTGGCCATCATCGCCGCCCTTGTAGTCCTGTGGCGCAAGAGCCGGAAAGGGCCTGCCTTGCGAGCGCAGCCATCAATCGAGTACATCCCCGGCCCGGAGCTGAGCCCCACAGCGCCCCAGACACTGGCGGCTACAGAGGGGGAAAAGGCGCCTGAGATCGATTACGACGTCGCTTCTCGTGTGCTGCGGGCCTGGTTGGACGAGGTCCCATCCAACAACGCGGGTGCCAATTGAACAACGAACTTACGATGGAGCACAGGATGGCCGCCCTCTCCGGGCCCCAGAAAGCCGCCGTCGTGATCACCCAGATGCCGGCCGAGGTGTCGGGGGAGGTCATCGCCCAGATGAGCGAGACCGAGGTGTCCCGGCTTACCAAGGTGGTCGCCTCGCTCCCGGAACTCGACCCCGCGCTCGTGAAGCAGGTGATGACCGAGTACATGGGGCGTGTACAAATCCTCTCGTCAGTCCGCCAGGGGGGTGTGGACGTGGCCAAGAGGCTCCTCCGGGAACGCTTCGGGGTGCAGCGCGCCGAGGAGGAGCTCGAACGCCTGATGAGGAGTGGGGACTCCCGCCCCTTCGCCTTCCTCCACGGTGTTGAGCCGGAACGGATCGCTGACTTCCTGGCCGACGAGCACCCTCAAATCGTGGCCGTGGTCGTAGCCCACCTGCCATCTGACCTGGCGGCTAAGGTCCTCGGGGCCTTGGACGAGTCCCAACGGGCGGGGATCGCTCTCAGGGTGGGGACTATGGGCAAGGTTCCCCATGACGCCGTGGCTGCCATCGCCGCATCGTTGTCGGGGCAGCTTGCAGACAAGGACGTGACGCCCGACGGCGACAGGGCCGGCAAGGGATCGAGCACGCTCGCGTCCATCTTGAACAGGGCCGAACGCCAGGTGGAGCGCCAGGTCCTCACGAGCATGGACGAGTCGGACCCCGAGCTAGCCGAAGAAGTGCGCCGCCAGCTCTTCACATTCGAGGACGTCCTTGCCCTCGACGACAAGACGCTGCAGAAAGTGGTGCGCGTCATCCAGCCAAAGACCCTCGCCGTGGCGTTGAAAGGGGCCGACGAACCCGTCCGGGGGCCGTTCGTGCGCAACATGTCTGAGAACGCCGCACAAGATCTGTTGGAGACGATCGAGTCGCTTGGCCCGCTGCGACTTGTCGAGGTAGAGGGCGCCCAGGTGGACATAGCTCGCAAGGTGCGCGACATGGAGGCCGAAGGCGCCATCACGATCCTCCGTAAGGGGGACGACGTAGTTGTCTGACGCTGCGACTGCCACCCTGGTCGACCCGGCTGCCGTGACCCCGTTGCGGCCTTGGCCGGAGATCCGTTCGCCTTTCTTCGGGGACGCCCAGCAGGAAGCCTACGACGCCGGCGTAAAG
>DAHWQF010000720.1 GCA_027334785.1 Acidimicrobiaceae bacterium | reverse complement strand
CAGCGGCCTGATCTTCGATGCTTGGGCCTTGCCCAGCTCCTTGCGGAGGCTGTCGTTCTCGACGGTCAAGACGTGCAGGGCGCGGGCGAACACCTCGTTTGCGCTCCGGTGGTGGTCCCGCTCCTCCCGGAGCTCTTCGAACCTTGCTCGCAGGAGGGCGAGCTCACTCTGGAGCTTGGCTTCGCGCTCGGTGACACCGTCTCGGGCTCGGCGTTCGGCGTAGAAGCGCTCTTTCAGGTCCAATACCAGTAACTTAAGGTTACATCTGTGGTATTCTCGGCAGGTGCCCAGAGCTGGCCAGCCAACCGACGCTGAAGGCCGACGGCTGCGCGACCGGATCGCACTCGGCGTGCTTACTGCGACGTTCCCACCCGGCCTGGTGGACCAGGTGCTGGAAAGAACTGGAAAGCGAGAGCAGCGCTACCGGCTGCTGCCTGCCCGCATGGTCATGTACTACGTGCTGGCCATGAGCTTGTTCCGGGAAGCGGGCTACGAGGAAGTGTTGCGCCAGTTGAGCGAGGGGCTCGGTCCGCTTGCTGGCGAGGCCGAAGAACTGGAGCTACCCAGCTCGGTCGCGGTATCCAAAGCCCGTAGCCGCCTTGGCCCAGAGCCGCTCGAGATGTTGTTCTCTCGGGCTTGCGTGCCCCTCGCTGGCCGAGGGACCAAGGGCGCCAGCTACCGGGACTGGAGGCTCGTCTCGATGGACGGGACCGTCCTGGATGTGCCTGACAACCCCGAGAACTTCTCCGCTTTCGGGCGGCATCGCGCGGGACGGGGGGAAGCGGCGTTCCCCCAACTACGTATCGTCGCCTTGGCCGAGTGCGGGACCCATGCGATGTTCGCGGCCGCGATGGACGGGGCTGGCAATGGGAAGGACTCGGGGGAGAACACGCTTGCGGAGCGCCTCGTGGGCCACGTCGGGCCGGGCATGCTCCTGCTCGCCGACAGGGGCTTCGGCGGCTCCTATGAGCTCTTCGACGCCTTCGCAACAACCGGGGCAGCCCTTTGCTGGAGGGTCAAGTCCAATGCGGTGCTGCCAGTCATCGAGCGCCTCTCGGACAATTCCTACCGCTCCGAGCTGCCTGCCACCAAGCGCAGGGCTGCCCGTGGCGTCCGCGTCGTGGAGTACAGCATCGAGGACCCTGGGCGCCCGAGCGCCGAGGACACCACGTACCGGTTGATGACCACTGTCGTTGACCCCGAGGCAGCACCCGCAGCAGAGCTTGCCCCCTTGTACGGCGAGCGCTGGGAGTTCGAGACCGCGCTGGACGAGCTGAAGGCCCACCAGAACGCACCCCGGATCGTGCTGCGCTCCAAGACCCCAGACGGGGTGCGCCAGGAAGCCTGGGGAATGCTGTGCGTCCACTACGCGATCCGGGCGCTCATGTGGCGTGCCGCCGACGAAGGGGACGTGGACCCGGACCGCCTGAGCTTCACTCGCTCACTGCGGGCAGCGCGCCGCAGCATTCGCCATGCCGCAGACATCGGAACCGCTGCCCATCACTTCGCGATCGCTGAGATCCTCGCCCAGCTCCTCCCGCATCGCCGTCTTCGGTCCAACCCTCGCGTCGTGCGCAGGAAGATGTCTAACTTCCAAGTCAAACACCCAGAGCATCGCTCTTGGCCCCAGCCCACCCGTCCAATCGCCCAGGCCATCCGGGTGCTAGGCGCTTAAGTTACTGGTATTGGATCAGAGGATCGGGTCGTGAGTCGTCATCGAGCCACTCCTGTCGCACCCCTTGCGTAGGCTCCTCGTCCAGGAGGTGAGCCCGTGGCTGATCACAGCGCGATTGAGTGGACCGAGGCTACTTGGAATCCGACGACTGGCTGCGACCGAACGTCGCCAGGATGCGATCACTGCTATGCGCTCACGCTAGCGCGAAGA
>DAHWQF010000071.1 GCA_027334785.1 Acidimicrobiaceae bacterium | reverse complement strand
GCCGGGCGGCGCCGGGCGCCCCGGCATGCACTTCGGCCGTTGCCGGCGGGGCGACCACGGTGAAGCCGGAGCGGTTGGTGGCCATCTCCGCCAGCTCGGTGGCGGCTTGGCGGGCCAGCCTGCCGATCTTGGTCTTGAAGACCACCGAGCCCACCACGTAGTGCTGCTGGAACACGGCCAGGCTGTTGTCGCGCCAAGCTGCCATGTCCTCCGGGTAATAGTGGCCGTAGTGGCTGAGCGTCGCCTTGCGTAGACGGCGCGGGTCCCAGGGCCTGGAAAGGGGCGGGAGCGTGACGACGACCTCGCCCGAGCCCTTGTGCACCGTGCGCTCCACCGGGCGGTCGAGGCCGTTGGCCACGAGCCAAGCCGAGAAGTTGCTGCTATCGGCGTGCCCCCAAGCGATCGGCCCCACCTCGAGCGTCTGCCGGCGCGAGCCGAGCACACCGGCGATGAACAACATGTCCGAACCGCACTTTTGCCGGGCCTCGGCAGTAACGTCGACGAGCGACCGGATAACGGTGCCTGCGTCTCGGAACCGACGGGCACCCGCAGCGCCGGGGCCGGCGTCGGCCGCCAGCTTCTCGATCGAGCCCGGGAGACGGTTCTTCAAGAGGTCGACGGCGACAGACCGCTCCCGTTGGGTGATGTCGGAGAGCCGCAGGTCCCTCACCCCCTCCGGCCAAGCTGCGGTGTCCAAGGTGACCAGGACGAAGTGGCCGACCAGGTCGAGCGGGTGGGGGAATACGTGCCGGTAAGCCTGCTTCACCAAGCGGCCCACCTGACCGCCGACGTTCTGGCCCGCCGTCTTGGGGGCCTGCTGGCGCAGGCTGTGGTCCCAGTCCCGCCAACGGGCCGGCAGGTTCTCCTTCAAAAGTGCAGTGGAAAGCTCGCCCGTCGCGGCCAGCCAGACGAGGTTGGCGAACGTCCAGCGCCCCGACACCCTGGGGTCAGCGCCCTCGGCCATCAAGGCCCGGCCTGTAGCGATGCGCCGTTCTGTCTCCCGTACACCGGCTATGGCAGCCGGGACCAGGCGCTGCAGGTCCGCTTCGCTGAACTCACACAACGGCTCCCAGTGCACCGAGCCCGAGTACGCGGCCGGCTTGCTCGCTCTTTCGAGGGCTTCGGGCGCCACCGCTCCCGGGCTGTTCGCGTCTACGCGCCGCAGCAGCCCGAAGACCCGCGACGCGTGCTGGCCGACCAAGTAGCGCCGCTTGGGCGGGAAGCGCGCCGCAGCGTCGTCCTGCCAGTCATCGAGCAAACCGGCCGTGAGAGCCCTGCACGACAACCGCGGCGGGGCGCCGGCCCGGGCGCAGTACCCCAAGAAGTCGACCACCGCGCGCTTGTAGCCGAAGACAGAGGTGACGTTCGGCCGAGCGTCACTGGCGAAACGGCCCGCCCACGCTTGCCCCAGCTCGCCCGCCAAGACAGGCGTCGAATAGTCGCCCACCTCGAGCCTGACGAGGGTCATGGCGCCACCAGGGCGGTACCCCTCCACAACGATCGTCCCGACCCGAGCGGCGTGCTCGAGGCGCGCCGGTGCCACCCGCGGCGGCGGCTTGTAAGCGAAACGGCGAGGCACCAGCGTCAGCCCGCACCTTCGAACAGCTGGCACATCTGGGCCAACGCGTTGAGCGGCTCTCCAGAAGCCCGCATCGCCGCTTCCAAGTAGACCAAAGTCGTGGCCGGGTCGGAATGTCCGAGGACCCTGGCCACGAACAACCGTGGCTCTTCCAATACCTGCTCCGTCACGCTGCGGTTGGCATCCCGCAGCCGGTGCAACAGCGCGCTGAACAACTGCACCGCGAAGGTCCTTCGCATGAGGTGCGGGGTGACCTTCGGGAAGGAACCGCGCGCCCGGCTGGCTCGTTGGTTGGCCGCCGAGAACATCCGGTTCCAGTGCGAAGGGTCGAGCATGCGAGCGCCGCGCTGGGAGACGAACAGTGCGACCGGGTCGAGGGCCCCGTCGCCACGGCGGACGACCAGCTGGGCCAAAACGTCGTCCGCCACGTCGACCAACGGCCGGGTGCGCCCTCCCCCCAAGCGCACGCGGGGCCTTCCCAGACGGTCGGGCTCCGCGAC
The DNA here is from genome assembly GCA_027334785.1 of Acidimicrobiaceae bacterium. Classification (GTDB taxonomy): domain Bacteria; phylum Actinomycetota; class Acidimicrobiia; order Acidimicrobiales; family Palsa-688; genus JAJZYO01. The sequence goes on along the minus strand of DAHWQF010000071.1, from coordinate 8,854 downwards.
CTCGCACAGTGCCAGCTCGCCGCCCCGGAGCCTGCCCTCGAGGTAAGGCTGGCTGCTCTCGACGGCATCTGCGCGCGGCCCCAGCCGGTAGGACAACACCTTTTGCAGCGTGGCCCAGGAGACGAACACCTGACGCTCCTTCGAGCCCTTCCCGACCACCCAGACCTCGCAAGGGTTCCGGCCGGGGTGGCGGTCCGGCAGCCCGACCCAGCTAAGCCTGTTGACCTCGGAACGACGCGCCCCTGTCTCCACCGCCAGGTCGGAAAATAGCGGTTCGCGAACCCCGTCGCCCACCTTCGCCAGGCACTCGTTCCGGAACCAGCGGTAATCGTCGGCCTCTAGGAACGAGACCAGCCGTCGATATCGCCGGTGCGGGGCGTACACCTCACGGCCCCGTTCGTCGGGCCAACGTTGAATAGGAGAACGCTCGATCTTGCCCGTTGCCGTCATCCACCGGTAGAACATCGAGACAGCCGTCCCCTGTCGGGACCATCGCGCCACGCCGACCTCTTTCAACCGGGCACGCTTGAACTCCAAGGCGTCGGTCGGGCTGCACTCGCGTAGCGACTTGCCACGCTCGGCGAGGAACCGGCCCAGCTCGGCGACGTCCCCGGCGTACGCCGCCGCCGTCGACAACCGGTACGGGCCGCGCAGGAACTCGTTCAGGTCCTCCAACGGCGTCCCGTCGTCGAACCAGACGGGGTGCCCATCGCCCACCACCCGGTCGTCCAGGCCAGCCAGGACGGCGGCAGCGGTGCCGTGCCCGAACAGGTCGTCGAGGAACAACGCCTGCTGGCGCACTGCTCTTCGGTCCACTCGGGCTCCCCACAGCATGAGACAGACACTAACCGCAGTGAATGACGGATGGGTGGATGCCAACTGAGACACTGGTCGCGCGCAACAAAACCGATGGGCTTGCGCCTGTCGGAAGCCAAGACGAAGGTCTGCCACATCGATGAGGGCTTCGACTTTTTGGGTCATGCCGACCTCCACGTTATGCCGACCTCCGCGTGAACTTCGTTGTAGGAGGCAGTGACCGCGCGGGTGGGGTCGGCATAATCACACCTGCCTGAGCCATGCTCCCTTCTCCGACCTAGCGAGAAGGAGGAGGTATGGAACGACGGAAGAGACGCGTGTCGGGAGCAATGGTCACCGGGCCACTGGCGCCGTTCGCCGACGACTACGAGGCCAAGCTGAGAGCCCGGGGCTACTCGTCACGCTCGGTAGTTTGCGAGCTGAGGCACCTGGCGCGCCTCAGCCGATGGATGGAGGAACGGCGGCTCCTGGCGGGCAACATGAGCATGGAGCGGCTCGAGGAGTTCCTCAGCGGAGTGCCTCGACGCCGAGACGGCGGTCGGGTCTGTTCCCGGCGAGCCCTGGCCCAAGTGTTGGAAGTCCTCGACGAGTATGGGGTAGGTGTCTGCAAGGCCGAGGAGGCGCCTGCATCGCCAAGCGAGGCCCTGCTCAGCTCCTTCGAGGGCTTCCTGCTCCAGGAGCGGGCGGTGACGCCGTCGACAGCAGCGGTCTACGTCGCACGGGCGCGTCGCTTTCTGGCCTGGTGCGCTCCAGATGCCGAGCTGGCCAGTTTGACGGCGAGCGACGTGACTGGCGCGGTGCTGCAGGAGTCGGTATCTGAGTCGGTGAGCGCCACGAAGCTCTTCGTGACCGCGCTGCGCTCGTTCCTGCGCTATAGCTTCATCGAGGGGCTGACGTCGAGCGACTTGTCCGCGGCGGCCCTCTCTGTCGCCCGGCCGCGCCTGTCGTCGTTGCCGATGGGGATCGACACCAGGACCGCCGCTGCCCTGCTCCGTTCTTGCGACCGGCGGCGGCCCAAGGGCCGGCGGGACTACGCCATCTTGGTCACTTTGCTCCGCCTAGGGCTACGGGCTGGCGAGGTGGCCCACCTGCGCTTGGAGGACGTCGACTGGCGGGCCGGCGAGGTCGTGGTGCACGGCAAGGGACGCCACGAGGACCGCCTCCCGCTACCGAACGACGTCGGTGAGGCGATCGCCGCCTATCTCGAGAGGGGCCGCCAGAACGGCGCGCTGCAGCGCGAGGTCTTCCTGCGGGCTGTTGCCCCGGTCGGGCCCCTCACGACGAACGGGATCTCGGGCATCGTGCGCTGCGCCTGCGTGAGGGCGGGGGTGCCGGTCGTCCGGGCGCACCGGCTCCGGCACACCTTGGCTTGCCAGCTGGCCGGCGCTGGTGCCCCGCTCCCTGCGATCGCTGAGGTCCTCCGCCACCGCGCCATTTCGACTACGGCCGAGTACGCCCGTGTCGACATAGAAGGGCTCCGCGCCGTGGCACAGCCCTGGCCCGGAGGTGAGGGACGATGAGCGAGCTCGCCCGCCAAGCTGAGGACTACCTGAGGCTACGCCGGTCCCTGGGCTTCAAGCTGACCCTCCACGGCCGAGTGCTCCCGCAGTTCGTCGACTACCTCGACGCCGCCGGCGCCACGACCGTCACTACCGAACTTGCCGTCTCCTTCGCCCAGCTCCCGCAGGGCGTGCAGCCGGTCCAGTGGGCGCACCGCCTCAGCATGGTGCGCGGCTTCGCCCGTTACCTACAGGCGATCGACCCGGAGACCGAGGTCCCGCCCCACGACGTGTTCGGCGCGCGCTACCAGCGCCCGACGCCGTACTTGTGGCAGGAAAGCGAAGTGCTGGACCTGATGGCAGCAGCACGCCAGCTGCGCCCAGAGCTGTGCGCGCTTACCTACGAGTGCTTCTTCGGGCTCCTTTGGTCCTCGGGCATGAGGATCGGGGAGACAGTCGGCCTCCAGCGGGACGACGTCGACCTCACCCGGGGCGTGATCACGGTGCGCCAAGCCAAGCTCGGCCGCTCGAGGCTCGTCCCGTTGCAGCAGAGCAGCACCGACGCGCTCGCCTCCTACGCGGCGGGCCGGGACCGGCTCTGCCCCCGACCGAGCTCGCAAGCGTTCTTCGTCTCGAGCCGCGGCACCACCTTGGTCCCCCAGCTCGTGCTACAGGTATTCCACCGCCTCGCCGTCAAGACCGGCCTGCGCACCGGGACGAAGAAGCCTCGCGTCCATGACCTCAGGCACTCATTTGCCGTGCGGGTGCTCATCTCCTGGCTCCGTGCCGGCATCGACGTCGAGACGCGCATGCTCGCGCTCTCGACGTACCTGGGCCACGTCAACCCGGTGGACACCTACTGGTACTTGAGCATATCTCCCGAGCTCGTCGAGCTCGTCGCAAAGTGCCTGGACGACGGGGCGGGAGGTCTTCAGCTATGAGCGCCCTCGCGCCGACGCTCGAAGCGTTCCTGACCGAGCGCCTTATGGCCCAGCGGGGAGCGAGCCCCAACACCGTCGCCTCGTACCGGGACACCTTCCGCCTGCTCTTGCGCTTCGCCGCCGAGCGGACGGGAAAGCGGCCCTCTGAGCTTGACTTCTCCGACCTCGACGCGGCGCTCATAGGTGCCTTCTTGGAGCACTTGGAGCTGTGCCGGGGCAACAGCGTGCGCACCCGCAACAACCGGCTCGCGGCGGTCCACTCGCTGTTCAGCTACTCGGCGCTCCGTCACCCTGAACATGCCGCCACGATCCAGCGTGTCCTCGCCATCCCGGTCAAGCTGTGCGACCGCAAGATCGTGACCTACCTGGACGACGAGGAGGTCGATGCCCTGCTCGGCGCCTGCGACCTCGGCACCTGGGCAGGGCGACGGGACCAGGCGCTGCTCGATGTCGCCGTCGAGGCCGGGCCACGCATCTCCGAACTTGCCTCCCTCAGGTGCTCGGACGTGACCCTCGGCAGGGGCGCGAACCTCCACGTGACCGGGAAGGGCCGCAAGGAGCGAGCGGTCCCCCTCGGCAAGGGGGCGGTCAAGCTGCTACGGGCCTGGCTGCCCGAGACGGGCGGCGACCCCGCTGGCCCGCTGTTCCCGACAACCACCGGCAACCAGATGACCCGCGACGCGATCGAACACCGCATCGCGCTCTATGTCGGGCGAGCGGCCGCGGGCTGCCCTTCGCTGCTGCGAAAACGACCCACGGCCCACTCGCTCCGGCACACCTGCGCCATGCGCCTACGGGCAAAGGGGGTCCCGATCGAAGTCATAGCACTCATCCTCGGCCACGAGGACATCGCGACCACCTACGGCTTCTACCTTCACGCCGACCTGCGCGCCGCCGAGCACGCCATCTCGCTCGTCGCCTCCCCCAAGACCAAGCCAGGGCGCTATCGCGCCCCTGACCCCCTGCTCCGCTTCCTCGAGGGCCTGTGATTATGCCGACCCCACCCGCGCGGTCACCGCCTCCTACAACGAAGTTCACGCGGAGGTCGGCATAACGCGGAGGTCGGCATGACCCAAGAAGTCACAGCCTTGGTCGAGGTGGACGACGCGCGTCTTTCCCTCGTTGAAGGCCAGCCCTCTCGGCGCTAGCCATTCGGCCAGCCGTTGCTTGACCTGTTCGGCCTGTTCACGGCTGACGCACAGCACCAGTAGGTCGTCTGCGTACCTCACCGCCACGGGGGAGCCTCGCACCGCCTTGCCGGCGTCTACGCCGGACGTGCGGTAGCGGGCACCCGCAGCCCCTTCCATCCCGTGCAAGGCGACGTTCAATATCAACGGGGAGAGCACCCCGCCCTGCGGGGCTCCTTCCTCCGTCGGGGCGAACTGGCCTTTCTCGACCACCCCTGCCTTCAACCACCGCTCGACGAGCGCCCTTGCGGGGAAACTGCCAAGGGCAGAGAGGACGTGGCCATGGTCGATCCGGTCGAACGCCGCAGCCAGGTCCGCGTCCAAGGCCCATTGGCGGGAAGGGTTGGGGCCCTTCGCCACCTCGAAGATGGCCTCGATCGCGTCGTGGCAGCCACGGCCTGGGCGGAAGCCATAAGACTTCGGCTCGAACCGTGCCTCCCACTCGGGTTCGAGAGCGCTGACCACTTGCGCCTGGCGCACGCGGTCGACGATCACAGGTACCCCGAGCGGGCGTTTTTTCCCGTTCGCCTTCTTTATGTACACCCGCTTGACAGGTTTGGGCACCGACGTGGCAAGGCAGTTCTGCACTGAGGCGGCCAAAGCGGCCTTACCCGGTGCTGTCACCACCACGTAGCCGTCGATGCCGGCCGTCTTGCGGCCAGCATTGAGCTCGGTCACCCGCCGCACGCTCAAAAGAGCGTTGGCGCGAGACCTGAGCATCAGCTTCTGCAGGTTGCGGACCTTGGAGAGGTCCCCTTCCCGTGACGCCGTGTAGATCCGACAGCGCAAGCGCCCTACGTCGCGTTCGGCTCGCGCCCAATCGACCGAGCGCCAGTCGAGCAAGCCGTCCTCGGGTCCGTTCACCAAAGCCGAAGCTGTGGCGTCCAACTTGTCCCTCGGTTCGGGGGCCGTTGCCATCATTAGTCTCCACAGGCTCACCTGGCCACGTGAGCTCCCTTTCGGGCCGGGGGACAAGCCCCAGAGCTTGGGCGTCCGCGCAGTCGGGCCGCGAGCGGGCTACCATTACATTATGGACAGGCACCAGAGCGCCACTGACGTTGCCCGCGCCCTCAACGTGAACCTGCCGCGGCTGCACCGCCACGTCAGGGGCCGCAACGACGTACGCCCCGACGGGCACCGCCTCGTCCTGGGCCAGTCTGCGGTGGCCGCGCTCCGCGAACGCCTGGGCGTGGTGCTGCCGGTGGAGGGCTTGACAAGGGCACAGGTGCAGGCCCTTGTCGCCTTGTCGCGTCACCCGAGGGGGCTCGTCTCAGTACGTCAGGTGGCCAAGGCCGCCCGGCTCTCGCCGACGGCGGCCTCCAGGGCCTTGGCCAAGCTCCTGTCGCTGGGCCTAGTCACGCGCACCACGCAGAAGCTCTTCGACGGCGAGGTCGTGGAGCGAGAGGTGTTCGAGGTCGACTGGCAGTCAGGGCGCTGGCGCGAGACAGCGCCGCTCTTGGCCCGTGCGGAACTGCCGCAACGACCGCCCTCGCGTCTGCCCAAACGGCTCCCGCCGAGGCTGGCGAACGTCTTTTGGACCGGCGACTGGCGCAGGCTCGACGTGCCCGCATCGGCCGAGCACGTGGCAAGACGGATCTTGGCAGAGGGGCGCCACAGCCCTGAGGCGGTCGCCTACTTGGGCGAGCTGCCAGCAGGGGCCGTCGAGCTGGCGCTGGCGCAGCTTTGAGCCAGCAGCCCCGCCGGCCACGCGGCACACCCCAAGGCGGTCAGTTCACCAGCAAGCGTCGCCCCGAAGCGAACGTCTCTTTGGAGGGGGCGGGGCAGTTCCCCCCGGGGTTAGAGGGCGTCCTCGGCCCGGCCACGAGAGCGGCGTGGACCCAAATCAGGCCCTACCTCCCACCGGGGAGCTACTTGGCGGGCGGCACCGCCGCTGCCGTCCACCTCCGCCACCGCGAGAGCCGCGACCTCGACTTCTTCACGAGCGAGCCGTTGGACGTCGACGAGTTGCACGAGACGCTCGAGCGCCCGACCCTGCCCTCTACGACCGACAGGCTGAGCGCGGCCGCCCGGAACATGCGCGTCACGCTGGGGCAGACGAAGGTCGAGTTCTCCGACGCTTCTTCCAACCCGCTCACAGAGCCTACCGTTTTGGTCGCTGGTGTCGAGGTAGCCGGCCTCGGCGACCTGCTCGCCATGAAACTTGCGACGATCACCAAGCGCTGCGAGCTCAGGGACTTCGAGGACCTGCGCGCCATCGAGACCCGGGGCGGGCGGCGTATAGAGGAGGGCCTGGCGCTGGCCAGGCTCCGCTACCGCCTCCCCTCCGAAGCCGACATTATCCCGATGGCCGCAGCCCTGTCCCATGCGGAGGACTGTGCCGAAGACCCCCTCGTCCCCACGGGCAAAAGCGAAGTCGTTTCGTACTTCCGCAGACGCCTGCCCGAAGTGATCGCCTCGTTGAGCCGCTGGGACGTCTCTGTGCTGCCAGCCGGCCTCGCAGAGAAGGTCGCCAGGCTGCTGGCTTGAGGGCAAAAGGCCTCGCCGGCAGGGGTGCTGCGCGTGCCCCCCGGATCTCAGCGGACGACCTGTCCGATGAGCTTCCCAGCTCCACGCTCAGTGACCGGCCGTTGGCGCGTGAGCCCGCCTTCTGGCAGGGCGGGCATGCGTCGCCCTGGCTTCGTCATCCGACGGCCCCACCGTCCCCGACCTGCCCGTACTCAGAGCTCGCCGCGCTCCCTCGCCCCTCGCCCGCCCGGGCCCCGGCCGCGGCCCACTCTCGGCCAGGACCGCCTTCTGGCTCCTCGTCGCCACTCAGCGTGGTAACCGGGCCTGCTCGTAGGTCACTTCACCCCCGCGTTTTCTACGCGCGATAATCCTGATTATGCGCCGAGCCCCCTGTGGGCGACCGGCCAGGTGCTGGCCGTGAGGGGGAGCGCTCGACGGCCCGGTGGATGGCCGGGTCCCGGGCCTGAGGTCCTAAGCAGAGTCAGGCACCGCGTGCCACGGGAGCGGCCCCAGGTCCGCGAGCCCGGACTGGATGAGCGCGGCCAGCTCGCTCTCAGCCGCGGGCCGGCCTCCCCAGGCGTCGACGCCGACGTTCACCCGGCGCCAGCGCTCATGGACGTGGCCGTGAAGGAGCCAGCCGCCCTGGTCGGCCGGGCGGTGCGACAAGTAACGACCCGTTTCGCGCGAGTCGCCCTCGTAGGGGAAGTGGTCGAGCAGGACGTCGCGGCCGGCCAACCCGACCTCGACGGGGCGTCGACGACCTCGAAGCCGGCTGCCTCGTACTCCTTACGCCACTTCCCGGCGCCCTTCTTGTGCCCGCTCCAGCAGCGGTCGTGGTTGCCGGGTACGAGGAACTTCCGGCCCGGCAGCAGGCTGACCAAGCGCAGCGTCTCGGAGATTCGCCCGAGCACCAGGTCGCCGAGCACCCAGACTTCGACGTCGGGGCAGGGAAGCCTTGGCGGCTACGAGACAAGGACGCCGACGCCGTTTGGCGGCTCACGCATGTGTCGGGGCCGGTCGAGGTAACGAGAAGTTCAGTACACTCAGAGCCGCATCTTTTGGGTCCCGCGTAAGGCTCAAACCTCCGCCGGTCCAAACCGCGTCAGGTTTGCCAGTTCTACCAGTCGTTCCTCAGTCACCATGTCGTCTAGCCCCTGCACCAACGACTGGGCCCACGCAGGTCGGCCATAACGAGCGGCAAGCCGCAACCCACGTAAGGCGTCGAGCATGTAGGTGATACTGGTAAGACCTGAGCATCTCCCGCACCTTGCACCGTGATATTGACGACACCGCAACCCCAGATGGGAGGTTCCGCCAGATCTCGCTGCCCCTCTCGGCTTCGACGCCGCGGTACCCAATGGGACTACTCAACTGCTGCCGGAATGTGTCCATTCTCAGTTGCGATAAGACTGTGTCCGAAATGTCACCGAAAAGGCGACGACGGCGCTCACGTTGTCTCTGCCTCTCGCAATAAGCCACCGCTCTTCGAGTTGTCCTCTCGCCGTTCGATAACGCTCGCGGAGGGCTTCGAGACTTGCGATGTCAGAGGCAGCCGCAACTCCAGGGTGAACTTCCGTCTCGTAGCGGTGGTGGTCGATCCACACCCTCGGCCGGTCGTTCACCGTGGATGTGCGCATCCGAGCGGGCCAGGCGGTCGTCGACACTGGGCCGTACCGCCGGGTGCGCCATCCCTCTTACACCGGGCTGCTGCTCATCTGCGTCGGCATCGGGCTCGGGTTGGGCAACGGCGCGTCTCTGGCCTGCGCGCTCCTGATCCCGCTCGCAGGTCTCATCGCGCGCATCTACACAGGGGAACGTGTTCTGCTGCAGGAGCTTGGCGAGCCCTACCGGCTCTTCACCCACGGACGCGCGCGCCTCATCCCCGGAGTCTGGTGACGACGTCGGTGGCCAGGAAGACGGTTAGCCGAGGTACCAGATGAGGCAT
>DAHWQF010000719.1 GCA_027334785.1 Acidimicrobiaceae bacterium | reverse complement strand
GACCCGATGCTCGCCCAGTCGGCCGTCGACCGCCTCCAAAGTGCCGCCTTCGAGCTCGTGATCGAAGGCGAATCCAGATCTCCTGCCATAGAGCCGAAGGGCCCCAGGGAAACAAAGGCAAAGACGGCCTGAGCACGGGCTGGACAGTGCCATCATCGATGAGAGGTCCCCAAGCTTCCGGCCGGTCCGTCTGAACGGGTGACCGAGCGACTGTTGAGGACCTCGGCATCGGCCCCGAAGCGTTCCTCGGAACGTAACGCCTTCTTAACGCACGGGCTGGCCGGCCCGTGCGCACCGCCAAAGGCGCCGTCGAGGCGAGAGCTCCGCAGCTCTTGCCAGCTGGGGCCCTCGCCCGTTGGCCTCGTGCCGTGCTGGTGTGGCACCTGTCGCGGGCCGATAGTAAATGTAGGTCGGCGAGCTGATAGTAAATGTAGGTGCTAGTGCATCCCCGCGTAAATTACATGGATGTGGTTTACTGGTCTCATGCACCTGCCTCCTTTGAAGTTGCGCCGTGGCGACCGTGACATGTTGGAGTCTTGGACCAGGTCGGGGACGATCGAGGCCCGGCTGGCCAAGCGGGCGAGGATCGTACTGATGGCAGCCGACGGGACGTCCAACTGTGACATCGGCGAAGTAGTGGGCATGCACTACAACCAGGTCGGGGTCTGGCGAAAGCGCTATAGTGAGGTCGGCTTGGCGGGCCTGGTGGACGAGGAGCGCCCGGGCCGGCCGTGCGTGTACGGCCACGACGACGTGCTGTTGTTGGTGAAAACGGTGACAGAGGACCCGCCCGAAGGGGCGACGCGCTGGACTATGGAGGCACTGGCGGGGGCGATGGCGGCCCACGGCGTGCCGATATCGGCCTCCCAGTGCTGGCGGATCTGCAGGGCGCTCGACTTGAAGCCCTGGCAGGTGGAGAGCTGGATGACGAGCCACGACCCCGACTTTTGGGAAAAGGCAGCCGACGTGTGCGGCCTTTACCTGGGCCCGCCCGAGAACGCAGTCGTGTGGTCGGTGGACGAGAAGACCTCCATCCAGGCCAAGGCCCGCATCAACCCGACCAAACCGGCCATACCCGGCACCCCCGAACGCAGGGAGTTCGAGTACGAGCGCAACGGCACGGTGGTGCTCTTCGCCGGCCTCAACGTGCACGAGGGCGACGTCGCCGGCTGGGTGACCGACTCGACCTGCTCGGACAACTTCGTCACCTTCTTGTGGGACCTCATCGACCAAACCCCCGAGGGCATGGACCTGCACTGCATAGCCGACAACCTCTCTGCCCACCACACCGACAAGGTCGCCGAGCTGCTCGAGCACAACCCCCATGTGCACATCCACTACACGCCTACCCACTCCTCCTGGCTCAACCAGGTGGAACTGTTCTTCTCCATCTTGGAACGCAGGCTGCTCCGCCGCGGGGAGTTCTCCTCGGTCGAGGACCTGACAGCCCGGATAATCGCCTTCATCAACGACTACAACCGCCGGGCGGCACCGTTCCGTTGGACCTATGAGGGCCGTCCCCTCAAGGCAGCGTAAGTCACAATGACTAACGCGCGAGACCACTACTAGGGACTGCTGGCTGGGTGCGTGAAGGGCCGGCCAGGTAGAGCCGTAGGCTCAGGGCCCGGCGAAGCTTGCGAGCGCGCCGAGCACCTGCCAGGCATCGGCAAACGTGCCGTGGCGGTGCTCGGTGGCGGGCCGCACGACGAGCTTGCGGGCGTGGTGGACCACCCGGGCAGCCACGCAGACCAGCTCTCGGCGCAGCCGCTTGCCGTGCGCATGTCCGTCAGGCCCGGTGTCGGGCCCCGGTGAGGGACTGGAGCCACGCCGAGCAGGTGAGAGCGAGCAGCGCGGACCACATCCAGGTCGTGTTCACCGCCTCGTGGCCA
>DAHWQF010000718.1 GCA_027334785.1 Acidimicrobiaceae bacterium | reverse complement strand
GCCGAAGGGCTCCTGGCTGCCGACTCGGGCCACCATCCGCCGCAAGCCCGGGCTGAGCGAGCCGCCGGCCACTCCCAAGTCTTCGTCCTTGGGGAAGCGACCATGGCCGCAGTCGGGGCAGCTGTAATAGGCGCGACGGAGGCGGACGGGGCCGAGAACGGTGTCGACGGTCTTGGCCCGGTAGTCGGAGAAGTCCGCGAGGTGGCCCGCGCCACAGTCGATCCGGGTGCCACGATGCCCCAAGTCGAGCCCGAGCAGCCCTTCCAGCAGCCCTCCTCCCAGCTTGACCATGGAGGTGCGAATCGCCAGCTCGACGGTCTCCAGCCCTTTCCCCGAGGGATCGCTGAGCTGGCTGGCAGCCAGCTGGCTGAGGCGCTCTACCTCGGCGGAGAACTCCGCCTGGAGCTCCGCGAAGAGCCCTTTTTTTTGCCCTCGGTCCCGGCCGGGGGCTGATCGGCAGCCAGGGCTGCCACCGGCCGAGCTTCACAGATCCGCTCGTTGACTTCGACGATCTCCTCGACCAGGCCCCGGAAGTGCTTGTAGTTGGCGACCTCGCGTTGCACCTTCTCCAGCTGGGGGCCTGGCTTGAAGTGAGCCGCCACGGTCTTGCCGGCCACGGTCTTGGTCAGGTTGTATTGCGGTCCGTGCCCGGGATGGGCCGGATCGCTGCAAGCGCAGTTGGGCCTACCGCACCGACGGCGTACGGCAGCCAGGCTGCCGGGGCGAAAGTCGCCGACCTGGGAAAGATCTGCGTAGAGGCTGGTCCGTAGCTCCTCAAGTTCGGGAAGTTCTGGTTGGGACGGCAAGTGCAGCCACCTCCTCTGAGTCTGGACTCACACTCAGTTTAGCGGCTAGCCAAACTCACCGTCAAGCCTCACCCACCATTACGTCGCACACCCGATCTCGTGGGGTGTGAGACAAATTTGTGGGTAAGGAGGGTCAGGCGGCACCGGTCTGGTAGGGGAGCCACTGCCAGATCTGTTCCCAGCGGTTGCTGGCCTCCTGGCAGCGCAAGCTGACGATGGCGGCGGCGCCGCGAACGGTCCAGCGCATGCCGGAGAGCTTCATGCGCTGAGCCACCACGGCACGACAGCCTGCCTCGACTGCTCCTGATCCAACGAAGAGGCCCATCTGCCGGAAGTGGGCGTAGCGCATTCGCAGACGGTTGGTCTCGAAGTAGCCGAGCGCTTTGTCGACTCCCTCCATCTGAGTGTTCGAGAGGTGCAGACGGCGAGCCGCGGCCAGCAACTGCTCGACCTCGCCGCAGTCCAGTTCGGCGAGGCGAGCTGCCAGCCAGAGTCGTGAGTCATCGGTGGTCAGGGGAAAGGCCAGACGGGCCAGGTCGTGCAGGTGTTCCCGGCTGTGGAATAGGTCAACAATTTGGATAGCGCTGGGGAAATGCTCGTCGGCGAGGTTCCAGATCCAGGGAGCGCCATCCCCCAGCGCGATCACCTGCTCGGCTCGGTCGAGGCCTCGCTCCTGTGCCTCGGAGTAGACCAAGGCTCCGAAGCCGGCGGCTGTGTCCATGGTCGCCACATAGCTGGAGGAGAGGGGATCTCGGACCGGGCGGCCCTTCTCATCCAGAGTCGTCTGGGTGAAGAGACACCCCAGCTTGACCTCCCGAGTGTGAGCGCGGCCATCGGCCGACTTGCCAGGGTGCCCCACGGTGTCGGCAGGCACGGCGGGAACCCCAGTGCCGTCCATGGCCACGTATAGCTTGGGGATCGGCGTGGGGCCGAGCAGGGGGATCACCTTGCCCGCGAGCACCGCTTGAGCCTGCTCCTCGATGGCGACCTGGATCCTGGCTCCGTCAGCTTCGGAGCTGCGCTCCACGCGCTTGCTGGTGAGATGGACTCCGGCCAATTCTTCAAGGTCCCGACTGCCCTGGCCGAAGG
>DAHWQF010000717.1 GCA_027334785.1 Acidimicrobiaceae bacterium | reverse complement strand
GTTCCGGCGTCTTAAAGCAACGCGCCTCGACGGCACCTGCGAAGCAGAGGTGCGGAAATTGATCGGTACCGACCTGCTCATAATCGACGATTTCGCGCTGCAAAGGCTCGAGCCGACAGAGACCTCGGACTTCTACGAGCTCGTAGTGGAAAGGCACAAAGCCGCCTCGACGGTCCTGACCTCCAACAGAGAGCCTAAAGAGTGGCTGGGCGTGCTCGCCGACGCCCTGCTCGCCCAGTCCGCCGTCGACCGGCTCCAGAGCTCCGCCTGGGAGCTCGTCATCGAGGGAGAGTCCTACCGTCAGCGTGAGCGGCCGACGATCAAGGAGGAGAAGCCGTGAGCACCGAGGTGCACGGGCCTCCACGCAGCAGCCAACGCCTGTTGCCAGTACCTGGCACCGGCGAGGACACCGCCGTCTGTGACAGGGCGAACGAGGCCCTCGGGGTTACCCGGGCGAGCGCTTGGAAACGCTACGGCCAGCGCCGCAGCGCCGGCCGGGGAGCGCTGAGCCACGACCGAGCGGTGCTGGGGCACGGCAGCCGACACCTCCCCGGCCGGCCAGGACGAGGACCGAGCGCAACCACGCCAGGCCGGTGGTCAGCCCCGGCCGAGGGCCGCCCGGCTCGCCGAGCCGGGCCGGTCATGGGCTCCACGCCCGGAAGGCCCATTCGTCACAGTGACGGGACGAGGCCTGGGAACTCTCAGAACTCAGTTCCTCTGCGGCGCGTAAAAGCCAGCTGCGGGAAGGCTCTTGTCGGTCCAGACCCCGCGAGCGGACGCCAACCGCGCCAAGCGTTTCGTGCCCCGGTGGCCCCGGTGGCACCGGCGGTCCCCCCACTGACGCCGGCCCCCCCGGGGGCCGTTGTCGCCGGGGAACAGGCTGACCCTGTGCTGGCCACCAGAACGCAGCGGCGTTCGCGGTCTCTCAAGCCGGTTATACAGCAGGAAAACCGCCGCGACGACAGGCACGAAGTTCCCTACGCGTCGAGTTGACAGCCCGCGCTTGACAGAGCCGACAACTTCACGTCACGATCTTCACTGGACGGCTAGTGGGGCCCGCGAAGTGGTCCCATCCTGCTGGCAATGGGGTGGTCCCATCCCACTGGCAAATGACACCTGTGGCGCCCGCCACGGCTCACACATGCCAACCGTCCCGCGGCACAAGCCCTCACGCCTACCTCACCTGAGGCCTGGTCCCCATGACGCTGAACTGCCAAGCGAACAAGGTCTATGAGCTTTCGGCAGTGCCTCTTCGGTCACCCCACCTAACGACGGAGGATGGCTCGCCACACCCTTCGCCCCCGCCTCTTGGCGCCGGCGCTTCCTGACAAGGAAATGAACCTTACACCGTCGGCATTCGAGGTCGAAGCGTCGCCGTTGGCGGCAATCCGGGACCTCCCTCGACGGGCCGGAAACTACGCCGGGGAACCGCCCGAGCGCTCATAGCCCAGACGGGCGGGAGCGTACCTGTGAAGGCAGCCAAGGCCACCCACGGGAGCCGAACGCGGTGATTTCGATGCGTAGGATCAGCCTTGGGCCGTGGCCGTTGCCTCGGCAGCTCGGTCACTACCGGCGACGGAGCAAGCGAGCGGCCGAGCAGCGCGTCGCGCTACTACGCCTTCGTTCGGGGCGTCACCCGGGGTGTTCGTCGAGGCCGGCCTTGCCCTCTTCGGCGGCGGCCGCGACGTGCGCCAAGGCCCGGAAGCCACCAACAGCAGCTGGAGCAGATGCTCGCCGCTGGCGCCCACCCGACCAGTGGTGAGCCTGCTGGCGGGGCGGCGAAGTAGCCCGGCGCGCTGCGCCCAGTCTCCGGCTTCGACCCACCTTGCAGGCACTCGCAGTCGGCCTCGGTCGCCTCGGCGCTGGCCGACCAGGGCGCCGAATCGGTCATCTACGAGTGC
>DAHWQF010000716.1 GCA_027334785.1 Acidimicrobiaceae bacterium | reverse complement strand
GACGGGCGCCGGCGAGGCGAGACGGCGAGCAGAGCGCTACGGCGAAGGGGAAGGCGAGGTAACGAGCACCTGCGAACCTGGCTGCCAGAGCCCGGAGCTCCCGGTCGCGCTCGGCATCAAGGCCTTCCAAGCGCTCGCGCCAGGCCCGCCGGTCGCGCTCCAGCTGCTGGCGTTCGGCCGGCTCCAGGTCGGCAAAGCTGAGCTGGACGGGGCCGAGCGGGCCAGGCCCTTCGAGCGCTTGCCGGAGCGTCCGGCCGAGCTGGTCGAAGGTGGCCTCGACCTGGCGGGCCTCGTCCTGCTGGCGCTGCCCGAAGGCCCGCGCCAAGCCCTCGTAGGTCTGCTCGGCGCGTCGCTCCACGTCACCCGCGAGGTGGGGCGCCACCTCCGCCCAGGACTCCGCCAGGCGCCGCTGCGCAGAAGGAGGGGCGGGTGAGCACGCCCCCGGCTCGAGCGAAGCCTCGACCGCGGCCCGGAGCCCCTGGTAACGGCGGGCGTCGAGCTCCACCCGGCGCGAGCGGGCAGGCGGAGCGGGTAGCTCGCGACCAGCGAGGACGACTTCCTCGTGCAAACGTGCGCCGTCCCCGCCTACCACGACGAGGCGGGCGAAGGCGACAACGAGCAGGCCACCGCCTTCGAGACGGAGGTCGAGGTCGTCGGCCAAAGCAACCTCGACGGCGGTGACACGGCGCAACCCGGTCCGGCTGCCCCAGATGGCGCTCCGCAAGAGCCGTGTGCAGTGGGCGACCAGAGGGTGGCCGAGGTGGGCGTAGACCACGTCCTCACGGCCTTCGGCCACCGAGGGGTCGAAGGCGAGCAGGCGCCTCTCCCCAGAGAGCGGGTCCGCCAGGCCCTCCAAGGCCCGCTCCCAGCCACCGCGGAGCTCGGCCACCTCGTACGTACCGTCGCCCAAGTCGATGAGCGCAGGCTGGCCGGCCAGGACGAGCCCGGTCGCGACGACTCTGACCACGTTGGTAGGGGCAACGTGGAGACGGCTCACGCTCTCCTCGAGCTGGGCCCGGAGGCGGGCCACGTCCTCCCTGGCACTGCGGGCACGAAGCTCGCGCTCGGCCCGGAGCGAGGCGGCCGACGCTGAGGCGCTGGGCGCTGTCGGGTCGGCGAAGAAGTCCCGCCCGAGCATGCGGGCCTCGACCGCGGCCGCGAGCACCGGGTTGACCGCGCCGAGGTCCTCCCGCTCGGTCGCCACCTTCCTCGCCACCCGGTAGAGGAACTCGAGGTCGGCTTCGAACGACCCAGGCGGCGCGTCCTGCCAACCTTTGCCGACGAAGTGGACCACCTCGACCTCGTGGTGCTGGCCAAGCCGGTCGACCCGGCCGATCCGCTGCTCCAGGCGGTTCGGGTTGAACGGGATGTCGTAGTTAACGACCCGGTGGCAGTGGGCCTGGAGGTCGATCCCCTCCCCCGCTGCGTCGGTCGCGAGCAGCACCCGGACAGGGTCCCTGTGGGGCGAAGCTTGGAAGGCGGCCTTCAACCGCTCGCGTTTCTTCTCGTCAGTGCCGCCGTGGATCACACCAACTCGGTCGCCGCCAAAGCCCCTCGCATAGAGGACGCCGGCCAACCACTCGAGGGTGTCGACGTACTCGGTGAAGACCACTACGCGCTCGTCGTTCCACTTGCCGCCGGGCCGGCAAACGCGCTCCAGCTCTTCGGCAAGGGCCTTGGCCTTGGAGTCGGCCGGCTCGGCGTGACGGGCGCACCAGCGCGCAAGCTCTTGGAGGAGCAAGCGGCTTTCCTCGGCCGGTTCTTCGAGGAAAGAGGCGGCCCGGTCAAGAAACTCGCGTTCGGCTTGGTCCTGCCCGGCGCCTCCTTCTTCGGGCTCCTCCATCTCCTCCAGGTCGTCGAGCCAGGAAAGCCCCATCTGCTCTACGCTTTCTTCGTCCGGTA
>DAHWQF010000715.1 GCA_027334785.1 Acidimicrobiaceae bacterium | reverse complement strand
CACGGCGGCAGCGCTGCTGGCGCGCCTAGGCACCCCGGCGGACGTGAACTGGTCTCTCGTTGCCGTGTTCCTTGCGGCTGCGATCGTCGGGTCGGTGGCCGGCAACCGCGTCGCGTCCGTGGCGAGGTCGGAACGTCTGGCGCTCGCTTTTACGTTGCTTTTGGTGGCGGTCGCGATTTACACCGGGGCGCGCAGCATCCCTCATCTCCTATAGCCACCAGTCTTTGCTGTTCCTGCCGAGCATGGGCCGGGAGGTCGGACCCAGCGAGAGGCATTTAGTCCGTCAGCGCTGGGCGGAAGCCAAAAGGCAGGGAGCACGGAGAGCGGGCTGGCCGGCCTTCGCCGCGCCGCTACCTCCTCACGCGGACCGGCAGCGACGTCGCCTGCAGGGCCGACCGGAAACGTTCCGCGATCTGTGCGTACTCCTCGGCACGATAGCTGCTTTCCCGGTGCACGAGGCCGAGACGCCTGCCCGGCACCGGCGGGCGGAACGTGGCGGTCGCTAGCCCCCGGCGGACCTCGACCGCGGCCGCCGTGGCCGGTAGGAGGGTGGTCCCCAGGCCGGCGGCCACCAGCTGTGACAGCGTGGTGAGCGATGTTGCCCGGGCCGGCTGCTTGGTGGTCGCCCCTACCTGGCGGCACAGGTCGAGAGCTTGGTCCCGCAAACAGTGGCCTTCGTCGAGGAGCAATAGCCGCACTTGCCGCAGCACGGCCGGGTCGAGGCGCGACTTGCCGGCGAGCCGGTCCTTTTCATTTACGAGCAAGACGAAGGCCTCGTCGTAGAGGGGTACCTCCACGACGGCGTCGCCCCCGCTCGGTAGCGCGAGCAGGAGCAGGTCGAGGTGGCCGGCAGAGAGGTCCAAAAGGAGCCGAGCGGTCTGGTCCTCTTTCACGTCGGGGTGAAGTGCCGGGAACCGGCGTGCCAAGGTGCGGAGCAACAGCGGGAGGAGGTACGGCGCCACAGTGGGGATGACCCCGAGACGGAGGGGCCCGCTGAACGGTTGGGCGTCGTGCTTGGCGGCCCCAACCAAGTGGTCCACGGACGAAAGGACGCTGCGGGCGTGGGCGGCGGCCGAGGCCCCGGCGGGTGTGAGCACGACGCGGCGGGTGCTGCGCTCGACGAGCAAGGCGCCCAGGGTGGTCTCGAGCCCGGCGATGGCCGCCGAAACCGATGGTTGGCTCACCCCGAGCCTGGTGGCGGCGTCGCCGAAGTGGAGGGCGTCGGCCACGGCAACAAGCGCTCGGAGCTGGGCCAAGGTAGGCCGGCGGGTTTCATCCATAGAGATAGTCTATGGATTGATGCGGCGAACGCTATATCTCTTGTGAGCCCGCGCGCCACGGGGGCGAGCCCAGGTAGTCTGCATGAGAAGCCATTCACAAGGAGGACAATCTCACGATGCTGACCGTTGGCGACCGGTTCCCCGACTACGAACTCACTGCGTTGGTCCCAGGCGACCTGGCCAAGGTGGACGCCAAGTCACCGGAAGACTACTTTGTCACCATTACCCCCAAGTCATACGAGGGGAAGTGGCGAGTGGTCTTTTTCTGGCCGAAGGACTTCACTTTCGTTTGCCCGACTGAGATCGCCGAGTTCGCCAGGCAAAACGGGGAGTTCGACGATCGCGATGCCCAAGTGCTGGGCGTGTCAGTCGATAGCGAGTACGTGCACTTTGCCTGGCGAAAGGAGCACGCTGACCTGCGAGAGATCCCCTTCCCCATGCTGTCCGACATCCGGCGGGAGCTGTCGGAGGCCGCAGGCGTCCTCGGGGAGGACGGGGTGGCGCCCCACGGCAAGCAGCACCTGATCGGCGCTGGCCGTGGCCGGTCCTGCAGGCGAGGAGTAGGCAACGACCCGACCCGAGGGGGAGAGGTCCACGCGCTCAACGTGACACTGAAGGCGGA
>DAHWQF010000714.1 GCA_027334785.1 Acidimicrobiaceae bacterium | reverse complement strand
GGTCACCAGCATGTCCATCTCCCGGCCCGGCCTGGACTTGGACACCTTGGCCGCCACCTCGAGCAGATCGTCGGTCTCGTGCCCCATTGCCGACACCACGACGACCGGCCTGTCGCCCCGCTTGTGCACCCGCGCGATATAGTCGGCGACGCTCTTGATCCGCTCGGCGTCGGCTACCGAGGTGCCGCCGAACTTCTGCACGAGGAGTGCCACGGCCCTGCAGGCTACCAGCCGGCGTTCTTCGGCTACGCTACGGCGCCGTGCCGTCTGAGAAGCGTATCCAGCAGCGACGCAACCGGACCATGAAGGAGCTGCGCGAGCAGCAGGAGCAGAGGCGCCGCCGTCAGCGCATCTTCTTCGGGGGGACCGGTGCGGCGATCGTGATCGTGGTGATCGTGGTGGTGGTCACCGTCGTGACCGGAGGAAAGAAGAAGACCGCCACGCCCCCGACCAGCTCGGGCTCCTCCACATCGACCACGGCGGCGACCACGTCGTCCACAGCAGCCCCCGTCTCGGTGCCCCTGCTGGCCGCTCCGGCCAAGGTCGGGTGCCCCCAGCTCAACGGGAGCTCCCCCCACTACACCCGTTTCTCGGCGAAACCGCCGATGTGCATCGACCCGGCCAAGTCCTACACAGCCACGATCGCCACCACTGCCGGCACCGTGACCGTAAAGCTCCGCGCCGCACAAAACCCGGTATCGGTCAACAACTTCGTGTTCCTGTCGCTGTACCACTTCTACGACGGGACCGCGTTCCACCGGGTCTGCACCGGTTTCGTGGACCAAGGTGGCGACCCGACCGGCACCGGGGTTGGCGGACCGGGGTACTCCTTCGACGGTGGTAAGCCCAAGAGCGCGAGCGTGTACACGGCCGGGGCGCTCGCCATGGCCAACTCGGGGAGCCCGAGCAGTGACGGCAGCCAGTTCTTTTTCGTGGTCGGCAACGGTGGTTCGCAGCTGTCCCCCAACTACAGTTACTTCGGGCAAGTGACCAGCAAGTCGAGCCTCGCGGTGCTCAACAAGATCAACGCCGGGGGCACCTCGCCTTCGGCGACCAGCGGCAGCTGCCCCCCCAAGGTCGTCTACAAAATCAACAAGGTGACCATCACGGAGTCTTGATGCCCCCGAGGCTCCGGCGCGTCAAGCGATGGCTACCAGCGTCACCAGGAAGCCCGCGTAGGCCGCTACCAGAGCGCCGCCCGCGGTGCGGTTGACCCCGCGGCCAGCCAACGCGAAGCTGCCCGCGAGGACAGTCATGCCGGCGTAAGCCGCCCCGGTAAAGACGCTGCCCCTCCCGAGGTTGCCGAGGGCGAGGCCACCGAGCGCCGCGGGCAGCATCAGACCGCCGACGACGTTGATCGAGTTGGAGTTGAGCGCTTCGGAGAACATGGCCGCCCCCTTGCCCTGCCGGGCCAGGTACACGGCGGCGACGGCGTTCGGGAGGGCGGTGGCGCGGCGAGGGAGACCTCCTCGCTCTCCTCTTTCACCGTCTCTCCCAACCACCGCTGGGCGGCGCGAGGCAAGGGCAGACGAGAGGGAGGCACAGCCGACACGGCCAGGTAGGGGACGAAGACTGCCGACGTGACCAGGGCCGCCCCCACTGGGCCGAGGCTGTCAGTGACAAGCACGATGCTGCAACCGGCGACGCCGAGGGCCGCGGCGCCTTCCAGCACCACCACCCGCCTGTGGAGGACCACCCGGCCCGCGACGAGCGAACCGAGGCCGAGCAAGGCCGCGATGTTGAACACATTGGACCCGAACAGGACCCCAATACCCAGCGTGTGCTTGCCTTCCAGCTGGGCGGCCAGGGCCGCGGCGGAGATCGAGTAATCGGTGAAGAACATCGCCGCGCCGAACAGCATCGGGGCCTCCCGGTGATGGATAGGGAGACAGACTGACCCGGCCGGGC
>DAHWQF010000713.1 GCA_027334785.1 Acidimicrobiaceae bacterium | reverse complement strand
TTCGAGGTGGAAGTCGAGAGCCGGCCCCTCGGTGTCGTCGTGGTGGCGCCCCCCTGGAACTTCCCCTACGCCATCCCTGCCGGCGCCACCCTGGCCGCCCTCGCGGCGGGGAACGCCGTCATCTTGAAGCCCGCCCCCGAGGCCCCCGCCACATCCGAGCTGATCGCCCACCAGCTCCACGAGGCTGGGATCGGCGCGGACGTCCTCCGGTTGCTCCCGATCGCCGACGGGGAGGCCGGCCGGCGGCTCTTGTCCCACCCCCTCACCTCCGGTGTGGCGCTGACCGGGTCCTACGCGACCGCGACGCTGTTTTCCCGCTGGGCCCCCGCCCGCCGCCTCCTCGCCGAGACAAGCGGCAAAAACGCCCTCGTCGTGGGCGCCACCGCCGATGTTGACCAGGCCGTCCACGATGTCGTCTCGTCGGCGTTCGGCCACGCCGGCCAGAAGTGCTCGGCGGCCAGCCTCGCCATAGTGGTGGCGCCTCTCTACGACCAGAGCTCGTTCCTCCGCCAGCTCGCCGACGCCGTCCGGAGCCTCCGCGTGGGGCCGGCAACCGACCCGTCGACCCAGGTTGGGCCCATCGTTGGCCCCTACACGGCGGCGCTGGAGCGAGCCCTCACCCGCCTCGACCCCGGAGAATCCTGGCTCGTCGAGCCGGCCCCGGTGGACGGCCGGGGCGGAGGTGCAGCAATTGCGGCAGCGGCGGCACGCGGCGAGGCGCACGCCAAGAGGGAGCACCGGCTCTGGTCGCCCGGGGTGCGGATAGGCGTGGCGCCGCAATCCTGGGCACACATGACCGAGTGGTTCGGGCCCGTGCTCGCCGTCATGCGGGCAGCTGACATCGACCAGGCCCTGGAGTGGCAGAACGCGGTCGCTTACGGCCTCACCGCCGGCCTTTGCTCCCTCGACGCCGACGAGCAGAGGCACTGGGCCGAGTCCGTCCAGGCGGGCAACCTCTACATCAACCGGGTGACCACGGGGGCGGTGGTCGGGCGCCAGCCCTTTGGCGGCTGGAAGCGCTCCAGCTTCGGGCCTACCGCCAAGGCCGGTGGGCCCAACTACTTGATAGGGCTCAGGCGCTGGCGCGACGCCGAGCCGGGGGGCGCGAGCCCCGAGGTCGCCCGGGCCAGCTACCGCCGGTGGTGGGAGAGCCATTTCTCCGTGACCACCGAGCTCGCCGGGCTCGTCAGCGAGTCCAACCAGCTGCGCTACCGGCCTTTTGCCCCTGGCGTCTTGGTGCGCGCCAACGCCGAGGTGACGCCTGAGGAGCTGTCCAAGGCGCTCGCGCTCTCCGAGCTGACCGGCACCCCGGTCAGGTTTTCCCTGGCACGCGGCGTACGGGTCCCGGGGATCGACGCCGCGCCCGTCACGGTCGAAAGCGACGAGTCCTTCGCCGCCTCCCTCGGCCCTGGTGGCGAGCGCCTCAGGTTGCTCGGGGAGACGGGCCCCGAAGTCCTCGCGGCTGCAGCCCGAGCCGAGATTTCGGTCCTGGACGAGCCCATCTGTTCCTGCGGGCGCATAGAGCTCGTGCGCTGGTTGCGCGAACAAGCCGTAGCGCGGAGCCTCCACCGTTACGGCAACGTGGTCTACTCGCGCTGGTAAGACCGCTACTGTTCCGCCCCTGGACTAGTTCAGCTATTCTTCATGTTGATGCGTTGGGCGGACGCGTAGTGACTAATTGCCCACTTGGCGAGGTTGTGGGTGTAGGTCGCACAGCCGACGTTTTCGAAGCCGGCGCCGGCCGGGTGCTGCGCCGTTACAAGTACGAGGGCTACGACGCCACCTACGAGGCGCGTGTCATGCACCACGTGCGCCAGCATGGGTACCCGGTCCCTGAAGTCTTCGATGCCGCAGGACCTGACCTAATCATGGAACGGGTCACGGGCCCCACCCTGCTCGACCACCTGACGCGCA
>DAHWQF010000712.1 GCA_027334785.1 Acidimicrobiaceae bacterium | reverse complement strand
AACAGGCCATCGACCGTTCGCAGCCGGTGCTCGTCGAGATGGAAGGATTGCAAGGCGAGGTATGGCGGCCTTCGATGCTGGGCGCTTTGGTGATGAAAGCAGCTGCGTACACGACGCCCGAGCCGGCCCGTGACCGGCACCTGATCGACTTCGCAACGCTCGCGTCGATGCTCACTAGTGTAGTGTCTCAGTTTTACCTGGTGATTGGTTAGCTGGCGATTGCCTCGAGTGTGACCCGGCC
Organism: Acidimicrobiaceae bacterium; assembly: GCA_027334785.1. Classification (GTDB taxonomy): domain Bacteria; phylum Actinomycetota; class Acidimicrobiia; order Acidimicrobiales; family Palsa-688; genus JAJZYO01. Next base: position 1,673 of record DAHWQF010000712.1, on the reverse strand, counting down.
GCGGCGGACTTTGGCCAGTATCTCATCGGCGGTAGCGGTCCACACGAACGGCTTGGGGTCGCTGTTGTTGGCTTCGAGATAAGCTTCGATGGCTGCGATCAGGTCGGGTACCGATTTGAACACGCCGCGGCGAACGGCCTTATCGGTCAGGTCGCGGAACCATCGTTCGACCATGTTCAGCCAGGAGCTGGAGGTGGGGATGAAGTGCAGATGGAAACGAGGATGTTTGGCCAGCCACGCCTTGACGTTGTCGTGGTTGTGGGTGCCGTAGTTGTCCAAGATCAGATGGATCTGAAGATCCTTGGGTACCTGGCCGTCGATGGTGCGCAGGAACTTCAAGAACTCGATGTTGCGGTGCTTGGCCATGCACTGGCCGATGACCACCCCGGTCAGCACGTTGAGGGCGGCGAACAAAGTGGTGGTCCCGTTGCGCTTGTAGTCGTGGGTCATGGTGCCGGCCCGGCCCTTCTTCAATGGCAGCGACGGCTGGGTCCGGTCCAGCGCCTGGATCTGGGTTTTCTCGTCCATGCACAACACCACCGCCCGCTCCGGCGGGTTCAAGTAGACGCCGGCCACGTCGATGAGCTTCTCCTCGAAGCGCTTGTCATTGGACAGCTTGAAGGTCTTGACCAGGTGCGGCTTCAGGCCCCGCGCCGACCACACCCGCTGCACCGTGGCCGGGCTCACCCCGGCCGCCTTGGCCATCGTCCGGCAACTCCAATGGGTCTGACCGGCCGGCTTTTCTTGCTGGGTCAAACGAACGATCTCATCTACCTTCTCCTGGGGGATAGAGGCCTTGCGGCCCCGGCCCTCACGTACCTCACACAGCTTCGACAGCCCCTCGGTGGCGAAACGCTCCCGCCATGTAGTCACGCTGGCCGGTGACACTCCCAGCCGTTTGGCGATAGCCGTGTTGGCTACACCCTCGGCGGCCAACAACAGCGCCTGCGCCCGCACCACCTCTCGGTGCGGTGCCGTCGCCGACCTCGACAGCACCTCCAAAACTTCCCGCTTGGCCCCTGACATTTCCAAAGCAGGACTGGGTGCTCGCACACCCATATCCTACCACAATCACCGGCTATTTACGAGACACTACACTAGCCTCGCGGAGCACGGCCTCGAAGCGGCGGGCCATGGCAACGGCTACGAGGCTCTGGTGCTCCTTCACGAGCTGCTCGAAGCTCTCGGCCTTGCCCACTCCGAAGCCATCGTCTCGTGGGCAGAGATGTCGGCACCGCGCCGAGAGGCGACCGCAACGAGTACCTCGCGTGCGGCGAGACGTTCGGCCGGGGCTTCGGCCATGTCGGCGTTGGCGGGTTCTGGCTCGACGTCCACATATAGGCGGTTGGACTCTCTCCCCCGGGTGGCTGCCACGTAGATGGCCTCCCGGGTCATGCCGAGCCCGACGATGGCGTGGGCGGTACCCACGGTCCTGCCCTGCGCCGACCAGACACTGCAGGCGTACCCGAGCTCGACGTGCTCGGACACGTAGGCAGCAGGCAAGACGGCTCCGCCGCCGCTGTCCAGAGCCCTCACAGCCATGCTCCCATCTTCGTAGGTGGCTGTGACGACCAAGCGGTCCCCGTTGCGCACCCATTCACCGTCGCTCAGGCGGAGGTGGCGGTCGTTTCGCCGTGCCACCACCACGTCACCGCTACCCGCGACCGAGCCGT
>DAHWQF010000711.1 GCA_027334785.1 Acidimicrobiaceae bacterium | reverse complement strand
ATCCGCCCCGACTTGAACGGCACACAGGTGATGGCGCGTCTGGGCATCGGCCCAGGTCGGGTGGTTGGGGAGGCGCTGGCCTTCCTCCTCGAGCTGCGCCTCGACGAAGGACCGCTGGGGGAAGACGAGGCCGGCCGCCGGCTCGACGCCTGGTGGGCCGAGCGTCAGCGCCCCGGCGATCTCGAGGCCCGTGGCAAAGGTGCCCGTGGTCCCCGTGGTCCGGCATCACCGGTGAGGGCGGCCGCCCCGATGGCGCCGTCCTGGCGCAGCGGCCGGAACAGCGGGGCACCCGGCGCCGAGGCTGCCAGCGCGCCGGCGACCCTGACGAGGCCGGGGTCGGCGCAGAGGTGGCCGTGGCAGGCGGCTATCGCCCGCAGGGCCTTCATGGCGCCGGGCCTGCCCCCCGGCCCGCCGTCTGCCCCCTCCCAGCCCGCCAGGAGGGCGGCCCAGGCCACAAAGGCACACGGGGCGCAAAGAAGGGGCCGTCGTCTGGCGTATGGCAGGGCCCGGACGGCCCCCTCGGCCTCCTGGTCGGTCTTGGAGCGCCGCAGCAGCACGTGCAGGCCGTCCTCGGCATGGAGCCGCACGTCGTCAGCCATGAGGCTGACCAGCTCGGAGCGGCGGAAGGCGCCGACCCAGCCCATGACCAACAACGCCCTGTCCCTCCAGCCGGCGACCGCCGCCGGCCAGCCCGCCATAGGCATCCCCGCCACGACGCGCTCCACGTCGTCGAGCAGGAGAGGGGCCCTGCGCTCGGGCGGCGTGGCCCTGGCCCGGCGGATGCCGGAGAGGACCGCCCGCACTTCGGGGTGCGCACCCGGCCCGGCGAGGCCCACCACCTCGTGGGCCTTGTCGATGCCGGCCACCCAGCGCGCCAGGGTGGCCGGGCTGTAACGCCACTGCCTGCCGGCGCTCATGGCGGGCTGGGTGGCCGCCTCGGCCAGGTAGACGGCCACGGCCGTTGGCGCGGCTGGCGCGGCCACCAGGCCGCGCGCTTGGCACCAGCGCTCGAAGCGGGCCCAGTCCGAGCGGTAGGCCGCGAGCGTGTTGGCGGCCATCGAGGCCCCGACGAAGGCGGCCACCGCCGCGTTGGTGCCCTCACTGCTGCGGGCCGCCGGCCGGGCCGAGGTGCCGAGGACGATGTCGCTCATAGCAGTTTGTGGGGCGGGGGCGGCCTGACCGTACCAGCGCATCCTATACGCGTCCGTCCGGGGGCGTTACGCTTGGGTGCATGGCAGACAACAAAGCGTCATCGCCCACCCTGACGGCGCTGAAGCAGATGGCCGACGACGAGCTCGCCTCGCTGAAGGCGCTCTACGCCAAGCGCGAGGCGGCGGCCCGGCGCTACGAGGCCGCCACGGCGGCACTGGCCGAGGCCGAGGCGGCGGCAGGCAAGGCTCGCTCTGAGCAGCAGGCGGCCATCGACGACCTCCTCGGTGCCGGCATGCCGGCAGCCTCGGTGGCAGAGCTGCTCGGCATCGACGAGCGCCGGGTGCGGCCCCCCCGGCCCTCCCGGCCGTCCCGGCGGCCCGCGCCAGCCAAGGAGGCCCAACCGGTGCCCTTCAGCGGGCCTCAGCCGCCAATGGACCTCTCGGTGGTCGCCTGAGGCCGCCCATGCCCCAGCCTCGCCAACCCAGGGGCGTGCCGGCTGGAGGCCAGTGGCGGGCGGCACGGCGCCCTGAAGGCGTGGTCGACCTGTCGGCGCGGTCCGAGGCGGGGCCCTTGCAGATGGTCGGCACCACGACCGGCCCGTTCACATGGTCGCCATGGCCGAACTGGCAGCAGTACACCGACGAGCTTCCCGGCCTAGCGGCGGGGGCCAGGGTCGGCGCGAACATGAGGCTCTGGGCCGAGGCGCAGAAAGCCGACGGACGGTGGGCTTGGTCCGTCGAACGGCTCGACGAGGCCGGCGGGGACCTGCATGCC
>DAHWQF010000710.1 GCA_027334785.1 Acidimicrobiaceae bacterium | reverse complement strand
TGCTGGCGTGCAACCAGTCCTCCAACCGGGACCCCGTGGTGAAATACGACGAGCCCACCGTCCATGCCGCCTTGACGTCGCTCAAAGCCGCTGGGCTTGTACGTTTCGACCACCCCTCCCACGGCAGGAGCGTCACCCGTTACCAGCAGGTACTCGACGAGCACCTGGCGGTCAGTGTGCAGCAAGTCGCCTTGTTGGCGGTCCTTCTCCTCAGGGGCCCACAAACAGCTGGTGAGTTGCGGTTGCGCACTGAGCGCATGTGCGACTTCGACGGCATAGGCCATGTCGAGGCCGAGCTCGAGCGCCTCAGCTCCCGGACGGAACCGCTCGTGGTGCGGCTCGCGCGCCAGCCCGGCCAGAAGGAGGAGCGCTGGGCCGAGCAGCTCGCGGCCCCACTGCCACACGCCCCCGCGTCGCCCGTGTCGCCAATGCCGCCAGCAGGTGGGCCTATCGAGGTCGGGGGCCCAGGCGACCTGGCCACACAGGTGGCCGAGTTGCGCGCTCAAGTAATGGAATTGCACGACGAGGTCGAAGGGCTGCGCCGCGATCTCCACCGCTGACAGGCACATGCAAACCCTCCACACCGCTGTGGGGGCCGCTTTTTTTCTCTTTTTCCGTGGTTTATAATTCTGAGTGAGCCCGCCGGCGAGCGTCAGCGGGGCAGCTGGCCAGGGTTGAGCCGGGCGACGACAGACTCTGGGTCGGCACAGCCCACGATCCACTCGTCGTAGTCGGCGCCGTCGAAGACGAGCATGGCCCCCCGGGGCGTGCCATGGTGGACCGCGGCGAAGATTTTCCGCCCGCCCTCAAAGATGGTCCCGACCTCGACGACACCTGGGAGGCGCTCGCCGACACGCCAACCGTGGTCAGCAGGCTCGTGCGCGTCCTCCAGCACCTCTACCCGCTTCAGTGCTGACAGCGGTACCCGTGGGTCGGCGTGCGCCGAGGCTGCCTTCTCGCCCAGCGATAGGTGCAGTACCAGTTCGTCGCCTTCGACTTGCAGTTCGGCCATGGCTTCGCCTCCTATTGGTAGCAGGGATGCTAATAGTAGCACATCCGTGAATAGTACGCTAAAGTCGCAGCTATGGCCGGTGCCGAGCTGCTCCTGTACCCGGTACGCCTCGGTATCGTCAAGGCTTTCCTCGGAGACCGCGCTCTCACTACCTCGGAGTTGGCGGCCGAGCTTCCCGACGTCCCGGTCGGCAGCCTCTACGGGCAGGTGGCCCGGCTGGCCAGGGCCGGCGTGCTCCAAGTGGTGGCCGAGCGGCGAGTGCGCGGGGATGGAGATGGGGAAAGGTGGGAAAGGAGCGAGTGGCAGCTGATGTCCAGGGGCGGCACGCGTTGATCGAGGTGCGAGAAGTCACGAAGACCTTCGGGCCGGTCACGGCCTTGGACCGGCTCAGCTTCGTGGTGCGCCCGGGGCTCGTCACGGGCTTTTTGGGCCCCAACGGTGCCGGCAAGACGACAACTATGCGTGTGATCTTGGGCCTGGACCACCCGACAGCGGGTAAGGCGTTGGTCGGAGGCCGGCGTTACCAGGAGATAACCTGGCCGCTGCACGAGGTGGGCTCGCTCCTGGACGCGAACGCCCTACACCCGGGCCGCCGCGCCCGGGCCCACCTGATGTCGGTCGCCCAGAGCAACGGGGTCGGCCGGCGACGCGTAGAGGAGGTCCTGGAGCTCACAGGCTTGAGCACGGTTGCTGACCGGCGGGTACGCACTTATTCGCTGGGGATGAAGCAACGCCTTGGTATCGCCCTGGCGCTGCTTGGCGATCCACCGGTGCTCGTGTGCGACGAGCCGGTCAGCGGCCTCGACGCGGAAGGGGTCGTCTGGGCCAGGGAGTTGTTCAGGAGCCTCGCCGCTCAGGGCCGGACCGTCCTCGTGTCAAGCCACTTGATGAGCGAAATGGCGCTTACTGCCGACCATCTGGTG
>DAHWQF010000070.1 GCA_027334785.1 Acidimicrobiaceae bacterium | reverse complement strand
GACGTTCAAGCCCCACTGCCGAGACGAGCCGAGCCCGTTGGGGAGCATCGAGGGGTCGGAGGGGTTCCACCAGAAGTCGGCGTCCACCTGAGCGTTGAGCGCCGGGACCGTGCCAGGAGCCGTGGTGTACACAGCGGCATCGCTGGCAAAGGTCATGTTTAGCGCCGGCTGGACCGAAGTGTTGTCCGCGCTGATAACTCCCAGTGCCTCGGGGCCAAACTCTAGGGGCAGCTCGCCCAAGAACTGGAAGTCGCCAGTCCCCGCGGTGCCGACAGACGGAGCCTGGTAGAACGGTGCCTCTTCGGGGTCCGCGTACTTCCACAGACCGTGCGAGCCCGAGATGAGCGGCAACAGCTTGAACGTCTCCCAACCAGGCAGGTTGATGATGTTGACGTTCGAGGCAGCGTCACGAAGGAGCACCTGGCTTACCGCGTTGAACGGTGCATCCGCGGCCGTCGCTACGGTCGTGGTGCCATTGACGCCACCGGTCGCCGTGAACTTGACTCGCAGTCGCCGGTAATAACCGCTCGCGCCCACCAGGGCCGTGGTTACCGTCTTGCCCCACCCTGCGCCGGCACCCGAGTAGCTAGTGGCATACTGCGGGACGTTGCCAGGGAAGGAATAGGCAATAAATGAGTTGAGGCCAGGGCTCTTGCCCGTGGTCTGCGGCTGTGGGTTGAGCGGCTGAGCAGGAGCCGCGGGGGCAGTAGCCATGTTTCTCCTTATGATGCGGGGGCAAACTGGGCGGACGCGACGTACTGTTGGCCCGTGGTGCCGCCCGACACGTAGACCACCAGGGACTCACCTGCTATCAGGGAGACTTGCTTAGCGAGGTAAAACGAGACGTTTGGCAGCGAAGTAGCCTCATCGAAGACTTGCGTCAGCGAAGGAGTTGTGCTCGCCTGGCTGGAAGTGCGGTAGACAACCGCTGTGCCGGCGGCGGCGGTAGACCACTGGACCCCGCCAACGACCAGGCGGTACAGGTCCCAGGATTCCCCTTGCGGGACGCGGTCAAAGACCAGGAGGGCATTGCCACTGGCGTCTGCCGTACTGGTCGCGTCTAGGGGTATGCGTTTAGGCGCGCTCTCGCGCGAGGAGGCGGGGGCGTGAGTATGACCATCGAGAAACTGGAGTTCGTCGACCTCTACCGTCATCCGCCGTGAATAAACGGACGAGGGAGGGAGAGTGGACGAACAAGGTCCCTCTCACGCGCCAGGGAACACGTGGAGGGACCTTTACGGCCGTGCTTACCCGCACGACGGGAGATCGTCTCTCCGATCCGCCACGCCTAGGTCACGGGCGGCGTTCCCTGCATCCTCACCTTATGCGGCTCCCCCCCACACCAGCGCGGACAATCTGCTCTGGTGGGTGGCGTTGCTCTTGGGCACCACTTTTAGCTTCGGTGGCGTGACGAGACGGATCGGCTCATGTGGGTCGAGGCCCAGGATTGCCCAGCAGTATTTTGGCAGGGCGGCGATGAGGCCACGCATTTCCGCCTTCGGGCGCCCGCAGATCTCCGCGACGCGGTCGTGCACACGCTCGTCCCTTGTCCTGCTCACCGCCACCCACGTGCTTTGAGAGAAGGCCGACAGGCCGGCCGGGCTGGTGCGACCGATGCTCGGGCGTTGGACGCCATAGACGAGTGACACCCCACGGTCGCGCGCCGTAATGAACAGCCGGTCAAGAGTGTCGCCGGCGTCTACGAACTTGCGGTGGGCGATGATTATGCCCTCATCGACAAGCACAGTCCAACGCCCCTGGAGGAATACGTCCTTCAGGACGCGCCGCATCAGGACATTGTTCGATGCCCACTGCTTCTCCGAGCGCGCGGGGTTTCCGATGATCACGCGCAGGGGGTCGCCGTCTTTCACGGCCTGGCGCATCGAGTGAGGCAGAGGCCACTTATCAGTGCGCGGCCAGCCGTAGGCAGAAAGCGAAGAGTCGTAGCCCTTCGCGTCGAGAGCCAGGATGTACTTGCGGGGGAGCAGTAGGAAGTGCTCGAGGGTCGTCTTGCCTGAGCCGTTCATTCCCATTATGGCGACGTGCTGGCCCACCTCCCACGACTTGGACCACCACGCAAGGAAATCGTCGGGGCTGAGGACAACGACGCGGCTCAGCTCGGGCACTACAGCGCTGCCGTCATCGGTCGATGTCCGTGTGTGCTAGCGCGCCAGGGCCGAGCAGGTCGAAGACCTCGAACCACAACCGCTTCCGCGACGATTCGTAGTCGCGGTCCTCCTGACGTTGGGCCTGACGTCCCTCCCACCAGCCTTTGAGCTGGAGGGGTACCGGGTCGGGCGCGCTGGCCTGACGCTCCGCGTAGGCAGCCACGACGACAACCAAGACCATGATGCCCCCGATGATCAGCTGTTTGAGGGCCTCCTTCTTGAGCTCGTTCTTAAGCTCGTTGGTCTCACTGGCCATTGGCGGCTGCTGCGTCCGGTTCGAAGGCGTCCGCGGGTGCCATGAGGTCGCGCAGGATGGCCTCAACTATCGAGACCTTGACCGTTTTGCCGGTCTCGGGGTCCACCTCCTCGGCTTCCCATTCCATGCCGGCGGCCTCTGCCTTGGCGCGCAGCTTGTCCTCGTCCGCCTTCTCTGCCGCCGCCGCGTCGAGCGCGGCCTCGAGGTTGGCCTTGATCGTGGAGGCGAGGATGGGGCGTAGGACGGGGAACAATGCCGGCTGTTTTTCGACCATGATCAGAGCGGCCGGCAAGGTCACTAGGTCGACCGCAGGCTTGTACTTGCTCTCTACTCCGCTGACCTTCTGCAACACCCACTTATCGACGACGCTGCCCGCTAGGGCGTTGTCGAGCACGCGGCCGGCACCCGGGGCCTGCCACACCATCGCTCGCTGCGCAGGGACGCTCGGTACGAAGCGAGCGAGCTGGCCCCACAGTGGACCCAGCAGACCAGAGCAGTCATGACGTTTGCCAGACCTCGCAGGGATTCGAGGCTTGCGCTGACGTGGCGTCGCAGAAGTCGCAGCGCGCTCGTTCGCAGATGTCGCAGAGTCGTCGCCCTCGTCATCGCTAGTCGCAGCCTTAGCCTTCTGGCCTGGACCTTTGCATGTACGCTTATGGGCGCTGAGGGAGAACCGGGAACCGAAGCTACGACCGCAACCGTCGCAGACATGCGTCGCAGAGTCGCTCGCGCTTGCGTCGATGGCCGGAGCTTCCTCCTCAGCCATTGGGGTCCGCCCAGTCTTCGTACTCCTCGACTATCTCGACTGTGGGCATGAGGGCCGCGTCTGCGAGGCCATAGGGAGGGGTACGGATGTACTGGCGTACTGCTATCTCATCGTTGAGCCCACCACGAATGGTGACCTTGACCGACGTGAGAGTACCGGGGGCCGGCGTGAGGGCGAACGTGGCCACGATGCGTTCCTTGTAGGGGTAGATCATTGGTCAGTCTCTTCTCTCTGTGCCAGTTCGGCGCTGGCCTTGGCAATGTCCTCCACGCCCTTCTCGCCGCATCCGCAGGGCCGTTTCCGAGTGCTGTAGAAGTAGAGCCCACCAGCGATGGCGAGCAAGGAAACGCCCACGATGAGGTAGGCGCGGCTACTCCTTCCCTCTTCATCTTCGGGCTTAGCACCAGACATAGATGCCTCCCGAGGGGTACGGGTACCAGGGGTTCCCGTAGGGGTAATAGGGGGGGCCGTGGGGGCCAGGATGCCAGGGAGCGGGATACGGGCCAGGATGGCAGGGAGCGGGATACGGCCTTACGTAGGGTCCCGGCCACGCACGCCCACAGGTGGGGCACTTCGCTACCGAGTCAGTCGCCATCGTCGTCCTCCTCGGTCGTGCCGAAAAACCAGTGTTTCGTTATCTTCGGGGCTGGCTTCTTTTTCGGTGGCTCGACCGGCTTGTTGCTCGCCGCGCCCAACGTGGCACCGAGCTCAACGCCCTTGGTTAGGGCGGTCACGAGCGAAGACATCGCGCCCTCCATCTCGGTTGAGCGCACCTGTTCTCCGCCGCCCTCTTTGGGCTTCGCCTTGGGTGCCTTGGGGTCTGGCTCCGGATCAGCGAACAGGTCACCGAAGGCCGGGAGGCGCTTCAGACGTTCCGTGAGCTTGTCGTCATCGATCGAGTCGAGGTCGAAGGGGCTTGGGTCCTCAGGCATAGTCGAACTCCTCCAGAAAGGCGCGGTCGCCTTCGTGCTGGCGGCGCAGCTCGGCCGAGAGCCGTTGACGCCGGATGCGCTCCTCGCGCTCCTCGCGCGGGACCACCAAGTCGTAGATGGCCATGGCGCCGAGCAGCAACACCAGGATGCTTGCCGCCGACGCGTGCTTTCCCATTACGCCCCCTCTTTGGCGGGCTCTGCTGGCTGCGCCTCTGCAGCGATGAGGTTGTGGATGAAAGCCTCCACGGCCTCGAGCCGTGCCTTCACTGCGGCCAGCTCATGGGCGACGTCCTTGTCCAATTCGGTCCTCCTCTCTTTAGCGGTACCAGTGCTCGGGGAGCTTCTCGGAGCAGCCAAGCTCGCGGTGGCGCTTTATGATCTGGCGTCGCAGCTCGGCTCGCTCGGCGGTGGGCGCACGGCCGTAGGACTCAACGGCGCGTCGTACGGCATCGCAGTCCGGCATGGGGAAGGCGGTGCCATACCCCGTTTCGCCGTTGGCCTCGAGCTCTCGCCGCTCCTCCATTGAGAACTCTCGCTCGGCCATCTAGCCCTTCAGGTCCTTGACGGCGTGGCTGATGTCATCGATCAGCTCGCCTGCCACGTCGGCCGCTGAGGTGATGGCACCCGCGGTGTGCGTGAGCCCTACCTTTGCCAGCTCGGCTGCGAGGTCCTTGGCGCTGCGCACCAGGACCAACCCGAAGCCGACGACGTACAGCAGCACCGCCACGATGAGGCGGACAGGCAATTTGACTAAACCAGCAGCGTTCATTCGCTCTCTTTCCCTTTCAGGCACCGCCGCAGACGCAACCTGCCCCTGCGAAGTCGTCTCTTGAGCGCCGGCTCTGCCAGGCCCAAGCGTCTGGAAGCCTCAACGATTGAGAGGTCGTCCAGGTACACGAGCGCCAGCGCTTGTCGCTGGCCCAGCGTCAGGTACGCCATGCACTCGCGCACGCTTTCGTTAGCGATGGTCGCAGCTTCCGGGTCCGGGAGCGTCGCAGCGAAAAAGGGCCGAGCGTCGTCTCGCAGCTCGGTGGGCTGCGAGTGCGTGCGTCGTGCGAGGTCGATAGCTCGCTGACGCAGGAGGCGGTACAAGTAGGGCAACGTGGGCGATGGGGGCTGCGACTCGTGCACTCGCAGCCAAACCTGGCTCACCAGGTCTTCTGCGTCGCTCCAACTGCCGGTGAGTCGGTATGCACGTCGCAGGAGGGCTACGTTGTGCTCGGCGTAGAGCGTCGCAAGGTCGCTCATCGCTTGGCGAACATGCCGAGCACGCCGGTCGGCTTGCCTGGCAGGTGCGCGAACCGCTGCCAGATGCTCTGCGCTTCAGCGAGCAGCGTCTCGATCCCAGCGAGACGACGCTCGATCGCAGCCATGCGGTCTGCGAGCTCTGCGAGCCCGTCCGTGGGCTGTTGTCCGTCCATGGTCGCTCGCTAACGCAATCGCAGGAGCCGACGCAGAAGGGCGCGTTCGAGGGTGCGCCTCGCTCGCTCGTAACCCTGGTAGAGGATCTTGGCGGTCACCCAGAAAATGAGGAGGAGGTAGGCCAGCGCGCTCAAGCCGTGAAGTCCTCCTGCTCGTGGCACTCAGGCTCATGGCCTTCGCCGCCAGGCGAGATGCGCCCTCCGCACTCAACGCAGATTTCAGGTCTCACGTTCCTACGGTCGCAGGTGCTTGTTACGACCTCGCGGACAGTTCACGACTGCGTGTGACGTAGAGCTCGGCGTGGGCGTCGGAGCAGAAGTGGCGGCGACCGTCCGCCGTCTCTACCATCTGGGTACAGCGAGGCCACTTGCACAGACGGCGCCACACTGGCTTGCGCGACCATCGCAAGGCGGCGGCGGCATTGCGGCACCGTCCCGAGCAGTACTCCTCCTCGCTGGGTCCTTCACACCAGGCGCATTGCTTCGCCGGCTGCGTTGCCGCAACGTCGCTGCAACGTTGCACGGCCGTTGCGTCAACGTCGCTCGAGGGTTCCATGCAAGATATGGCGGTCTCGGGTGGGAGTACTTCGCCCGGCTCCTGGCACTGGCGGCAGAGGGTTTGGGCCACGTGGTGGCGTGGCACGCGACGGCCGCAGGCCGAGCAGACTACCCAAGGGTCGCGACCGGCGCGGTAATGCTCGCGCTGGCGCCCGGCGAGACCACCGAAGATCCCCGGAGGGTTGCGGTGGTCGGTGAGCAAGTCGTCTGTCTCAAGACCGAAGGCGAGGCACGCCTCGCGGGACGGGCAGACTTCGCAGATCTGGCGGGCCTGGAACCCGCTTTTCCACTCGCCGCGGTGGGGGTACCACACGCGGGTCCACTCCGCCTGAGTGAGCTCTACGAAGTTCGGGTCCTCGCAGGCACAAATGGCAGCCTCAGGCAGTTGGCCGGGCTGCGAAAAGAGCTTGCACTTGCCACAGCGCCATTGTGGGCGCGTGCTACATAGGCCTTCGGGCTTCCAGGAGTCCATTCCTCCCGAGCCTGTCCACAGGTGCCAAATTGGGCGCGGACAACTCTTGATTTTGTCTTCGGCGTGGCGATAGCATCAGAAGCAAATGAAAAGCGCCCCCGCCAACCGGTAAGCACGGCGACGGGGGCTCGAACACAGGAGGTAGAAGCTCCAATGCTCGACACCCAGCCTAGCGACCTCACGGCGCTCAATGACCGGCACCTCATCGTCTCCAACCCCGGCTCCTGCGAGGGCTGGGGCTACCACATCGGCCGTTTCGACCTCGGGCGCGTAGAGATCGACGTGGCCGACCCGATGACCCACCTCTCGGGCCCTCCCGGCGACCCTGCGCCGGCGCTCAGCGACCCCCGTTGGCCCACGTCCTGCGAGGCGTGCGGTTACCAGTTCACCGCCAACGACATGCACATGCTCGTGTGCACGAGCGTCGTGCGGCTCCCAGACGGGCGCGAGGTGAACTACCGCGACGTGCCTGATGGGACAACTTGGGAGGACATGGGCGACCCGAGCGACTTCGACTACCCCTTCGACTGAGCCCTAGCCGCGCGTTTGCGGTGGGTGTCATTGACGAAGCGCTTGTCGGTGCGGCCGCTGACGAACTCGCCGCATCCGCACTCGCAGGAGTGGCCCACATACCGAGGTCGGCTGCCGAGTGGCCTGCCTGCCAATTGGTCATCGAGGACGCCCGATACCCGACCCCGGTACGAGATGTCGTTCGGGGCGTCCACCGTGACGGCGGTAATGGGCATCTCGGGGCGGGGATGGTACCACTGCCAAACCCGATCTCCGAGAGTCTCGGGTGCTTGTAGTTTGAAGTCAGGCCGCTGCTGCTCTTTGGGGTCAGAGTCGACCCACGGGCCATCGCGCCTGAGGGCGAGCGCCGTGCGCTGCTCGACGCTATCGTAGCGCATCCGGAAGTAGTGGCTCCCGAGCTTTGCACGGAGGGTGCCGGGAAGCTGCTCCAAGTCATCGAGATTGCTCACTTGGAGCAGCTGCATCGCCCAGTAGTCACAGTCCCATCGAACGCCGGCCGAATAGGCCGCGTGAGCGATAGCGACCCAATCCGACAGGCCGGGCGGGGCTTCGTACTGGCCGGCCAGGTTGGTGCGCGTGCCTTTTATGTCGCTGCCTTTGCGGCTCTGGATGTGTCGCTTCGGTGCGACCACCTTTATGTCCACTGCGCTTTCAATCTTCCAAACGGCCCAGCCGGGCAAACTCAACTGCCCGCACGGCCGCAACGCGTCTACGACCTGCTCCTGCGTCAAGCCACAGACGAACGAACTGTCCGTGTCCCGGTAGACGACGTGGCCCCCTCGCTCATCCACGGCTCGCTTGAGGATTGAAAGGAGGAGGCGCGGCCCGGCGCTCACTACTGCTGCCACGGGTGGGAAGCAGTAGGGACCGGGCTTTTCACCGTTGCTCTTGAAAACTCCTGGATCGGTGCCCTTGCGCTGCGGGACCAGCGGGTCAAAGCGACAGGGGTTGCCCCACACAAGAGAATTTGCTACAGCGTGGAGGAGCAAGCCTTCACGCGTGCGCTTGCCGACCTTCTGGCGCCGGCTCACCAATTCGAGCACGGGGTCTGCCTCGCCAGAGGGATTGACCGGGGTGTACCGAGTAGCCCCCAGGAGCTCGGGGGCTTGCCCGCTTAGCACCGCGGCGGCCACGTAATCGAGCCACGTGTAATAGAGGGGCACGCTCGAGGTAAGGGGTACCTGTTCCGTGCGACCATCGGGGCGACGGGGATCTGGGACTGATACCGTCCAGGGCTCTCCCTGAGGGAGCACTTTGCAGAGTGTCGCGCCGTAACTCTTCCAAATGTCTGGGTCGAGCACCGCGGTGGGGTCCTTGGCTGCCAGGCGACCGAGCTCACGCAGTTCGCTCGTGACATCCTCGCGTTGCAGGTGCTCCGCGGTGTACATAGACCACCACCCGAGCCGGTGGGCGCAGAGCGGGTAGGCCGATTTCAGGTCGGCACCGATGACGTCGCGAGAGAGGCCCGGCACGTAGGAGTCGCAAAGGCCCCCGTGCACGGCTCCCATCCAGTTCCGGTACTCTTCGTCGCTCAGGTCGAAATGCTCGAGGGGTGCAGGAATGCCGCCGAGCTGCAAACTGGCCAGCGTCCCTGGGGACTGGGTGCGGGCATAGTTGATATGCCAGCTTTGGGCCACGGGGTCGATCGCCTCTGCGAGCTCGCGAATGGCGGTCACGGCTCTCACCATCTCGTTAGCGCCTGCGGCGTCCACGGTTACCCGTGGCGGGAGGCCCGCCGCAGAGAGCCCGAATGAGGCGCGGTGGCGGGCAAACTCGGCGTTGCGCTGGGCATCGAGAGAATACGCCAGGGAGGCGAGATCAATAAATTCGCCTTCCCAATAGCGCTTTTCGTTTCCGGGGGCTCGTTGGCCGAGCATACGCCCGGCGTCGTCCTTGCCTGGATAGGCAAATTCCACCTGCGTCCCGGCTCGACCGTGGCGCAGTACAAGTGATGGCTGGTGCGGCGCCACCTTGAGGATATTGCTCTTATCGCCCGGCTTCCCAACGCCGGGGAGCCACACGCGGGTCCTCTCGCCATAACGAGCCCGGTGAACATATTCGCTCATCAGCCCAAGACTGGGGATGAAATCGTAGGAGACGACCGCCGAGCGACCGGCATATGCATGAGCGTGGAAGGCCCAGGGCGTGGCGCGGATAGTCGCCTTCGGGTCGCAGAAATCGGTGAGGGTCGTAACGCGGCGACGTGAGTGGGCGGGGAGGCGCTGAGTCGAACCCCAACCCTCCACCTCTGCGATGTCGTCTGGCACGACCAGGACCGAATGCAGGAGGCGCCAAGTCCCGACCCAGATCTCCGCATACAGGAGCCCGAATTGGTCGCCAGGCGCATTTGCGTCGGCAGCGGCGTAGAAGTACATGACCGGCCGGTCGGCCAAGGGCTTGGAGGGGACCGGGGGACGGGGAGGTACCCAGCCATGGCGCGACCACCCTCGAAGCTCGATCACTCCCGGTACCACCTCTCGGCGCGGTCGGCCAAGAACCGAAGGCCTTTAGGTCCCACCGTCAAGCTGACCTTTCTCCCGGTAGAGGTGGTACCGAGGCACAGGGTTAGCGTGGTGCCAGCGAGCTCTTCGCCCTCGAGCCATAGCGCCCAAAGCTGCTCTTGGAAGGCGACTCGGAGAGAGGGAGGGCCGCTCTCCAGGCCAGCACGACCGAGGAGACGGTGGGTCTCGACATGCGCCCAAAGCGGTAGCGCCACGACGGCCTCCGGGTTTCGATAAGGCTTGCCACTGGTGAAGTGGTGCCGCTCTACCTCGTGCCTCACGCGGCACGCTCGTAAATGAAGACCTCTTCCTCCAGGGCGCGACGCTGTTCGACCCTGGCCAGCACGGCATCGGGATTGCTCGCCAGCTTCCGACCGCGGAAGGTAGGCAACTTCGCCACCTCGTCCCGGAACTCTGCTGGACCGATCCGGCCTCGCATGAGCTGGGCAACCAGGCTGTCGTACTTGCCGGCGGTCGTCTTTTCTTTAGGACTGAGGTACTTGGCTTGGAAGAACCGCGGGTTGCGAGAGCGGCCTCCGGTGAACACGGACATGCTGGTCTCACCATGGCCAACTGACTGCCGCTTGCTCTTGCCAGCAGCGAGACCTCGCTCGAGGCGCACCCGATAGAGCGTGACCCCTCGACGACGCGCCTCTGCTCGGAGGGATTCAGATCCATCAGCTGCCATATGCGTACTACCCCGGCTCGGCTTCTTTCGGGGTGGGGGGTGGTGCCGAGCTCTCCCACCCCCCAAAGTGCGCTAGCACCTGTATTGAGGATGCCACGGGGGTACGTACTACGCGGCGTATAGTCGCGCCTTTTTTTCTATGAGGACGGTGAGAGTTTCCGCAAGCCACGCTTGACATTTTCGGCTAGGCTCGGGGCCTTGATGGACGTGCTCGAGCGGGCTCGCGAGGCATTCGAGCGACCGCTCCTAGATGGGGTGGTCCTCGTCGACGGCTATGGCGTGCAGGTCAAGGTCGAGCGCTCGGCGCTCGTCGTGAAGGACGGCATCGGGACAGTGCGCCGGGAGAGACGCTGGGAGCGTGGTGACCGGAGCCTCCGCCGGGTGGTACTCCTCAACCCCCAGGGAGGGTCGGTCAGCCTGGACGCTCTCCAGTGGCTCGAGGCGCAGGGCGTCGCCGTGGCGAGCCTCAACGGACGGGGTCGCCCTCGGTGGGTGACGACATGGCCAGCGAAGCACGACGCACCCTTGCGGCGTGCCCAGGCGCTGGCGCTCGGCACTGAGCTCGGGCTAGAGCTGGCCCGGTACCTCCTCGAGCAGAAAGTCAAGGGGCAGGGCGACGTGCTCCTCAGCATGACGCACGGCATCGGGGAGCGTTCCGAGGTCCGGACCTTGTTCAAGGACCTCCGCGTGGCCATCCTGAAC
>DAHWQF010000709.1 GCA_027334785.1 Acidimicrobiaceae bacterium | reverse complement strand
AATCGGCCCCGAGGTCGTGGTAGTCGGCTGTCGGGTCAGAGAGCAGGGTGTGGACGACCCTGAGGAGCGTGTTGCCGATGGCCACTTGGGCCTTGCCCTTCCCACGGCGCTTGGCCAGGCGTCGGTAACGGGCGCCGATGCGGGTCTTGGTCTTGCCGGCGCCAACGGTTGCCTCGCCGAGCACTCCGGCCAGGTAGCGGTTGCCCCGCCCCCTCGAGCCCCGGCCCTTGGACTTGCCGGCCGACTGCTTTACCTGGGGGCAGAACTTGGCCCACGAGACAAGGTGGGCTGGGGTGGCAAAGACGCTCATGTCCACCCCGACCTCGGCGATCAGGTCTTGGGCAGCCGTGCGGCCCAAACCTGGCACGGCGTCAAGCTGGGCCACCTGGCGCTCAAAGGGGGCGATCAGTCCCTCTATCTGGGCCGTCAGCTTGTCGACCTGCTCGGAGAGGCGGTCGATGTTGTCGAGCATCATGCGCAGCACGAAGGCGTGGTGGTCGCTGAAGGTGTCCGCCCCGTCCAGGGCCTCCTCGAGCGCCCCGACCTTGGAGCGCATGCGGCCCCGGGCCATCTGGGCGAGCGCCTTGGGGTCCCGGTTGCCGGCGATCAATGCCTCCATCATCTGCCGGGAGGAGACCCCGTGCAGGTCCGAGACCACGACCGAGAGCTTAACCATGGCGTCCTCCAAGAGCTTCTCGGCCCTCGCCTTCTCCCGCGAGCGCTCCTCGGTCAGGTGCCGGCGGTAGCGGGTGAGGGTGCGGAGCCGGCGGATCTCCTCGGGGGGCACGAAGCACTTGGCCGCCATGCCCCTCTCGGCCACCTTGGCCAACCAAACGCAGTCGGCCTTGTCGGTCTTCGGCCGCCCGGGGAGCGCCTTCACCTGTTTAGCGTCCAACAGCTCACAAGAAAAGCCCTCGGCCTCCAATCGGAAGAAGGGCGCCCTCCAGTAGTCCGACGTGGACTCCATCACCACCACTTCCACCTGCTGCTCGTGCAGCCAGGCGGCCAGTGCCAAGATCTCCTTCTTGGTGGTGCCGAAGCTGCGCACCTCCTGGGCACGCCGGGCGGGGTTCGACTTGCCCGGCACCCTGACGCAAGCCTCGAGCCCGGCCTTGCCGATGTCGAGCGCAGCCCCCCGCTCCAGGTGGAGCCGCTCGTCCTCTACCTCTTCCATGATCAGCCTCCTCGGTGTCGATGGTCCTCTTGCGTGGCCGGCCGGGGAGCCGAGGGCAATTGCGGAAATCTGGCCCGCGTGCTCGAAGCGACAAGGAACGACCCTCAACAAAACCGGCTCCCGGCATCAGACTGATCTACGGGCTCAGGAAGGGCTCCACAGAAGTTACGATGTCGCGGCCAGCCACGCCTCCCATCTCAGCAGGCCAGGCACCGTCCATGGTGGGCCCAGCACACGCCGGGCGCGCGGGCCGGGCCACGGGGCGGAGCCCTGTTCGGGACGAAGTCCCGACTCACGCCCAAGCGGCATTTTCACGACGGACCGGCGTCCCGCGGGGCACATTGACTGATCTGACGAGGCGAGGACGACCCGGGAGCGCAACGCCAGCGCCTGGGCTGAAGAGTGGCGGCGTGACCAGCGCTGGAGCGTCTCACGCTCGGCGTCGGACAGGGTGATCTGGACGGTGGGACGGCCACGTTGTGCCATGAAGAGCTCCTTCTATCGGGGTTTCTACCTGGCAAAACGCGCCTGGTCAAGGGTTAATTCCCGATCAGGCCACTTTTTTAGGGAACAATCTGACGGGACACTAGAACATCTCGCGTCACTGGCGGCAGCGACGCTCACCGGACCGCAAGGCGACGCCCTGGCTACGGTGGAGCTGGCGATCCGAGCTGCTATGGCCAAGCTCGGAGGGAGCCTGCTCGCAGACCTGTTGGCACTCGATAGCGGGCATTGCGGTCAACGGGTCGATTGTGGGGAGGGGCATCAG
>DAHWQF010000708.1 GCA_027334785.1 Acidimicrobiaceae bacterium | reverse complement strand
CAATGCCGCCGAGACCGGGGTTCCTGCGGCTGTTCTGGGTCTCCTCCGACAGGTTGGATGCGACATCCCACCCCCAGTAGTAGAACATCGCGACGAGCGCCCCGGCCGCGAAGCCTGCGGTGCCGTGGAAGGCGGTCGGTGAGAACCATGACCAACGAAATGGCGTCACTGCCGCATGTTGTGCATGGACGAGGCAGAGAATTGCGAATAGGAGCAGCCCTCTCTGTCAGACTGGTAGTTGCCGCCCCGTGGGGGTTGAAACCATGAGAGGGCGAGGAACGAGAAGGAGAGATGTCCGTTACTACTGTGGAGGTCGTGGCCGGCCCCGACCCGGAGGTGCGCCCTCCTCGCCAGGTGTACCCGGCGGCCTACAAGCTGTCGGTGCTGGCCGAACTCGACGCGGCAGATTCCAAGTCCGAGCGTGGCGAGATTCTGCGTCGCGAGGGCCTGTACTCCTCGCTCGTCTCCGAATGGCGCAAGCAGCGTGACCGCGGCGCACTCGAGGCGATGCGTCAGAAGCACCCAGGACGCAAGGGCGATCCTGTCCGGGCGGAGAACGCCAGGCTCCGGGCTCGGGTTGAAGATCTTGAGCAGAGACTGAGCGTCGCAGAGGAGCTGATCGATGCCCAGGGAAAAGTATCGGCGCTCTTGTGTCAACACAGCCGCAAGAGCGCCGAGCAGAAGTGACCGCCATGCTCGACGCTCAGGTCGCAGCATTTGCTCCCAAGGTCGGCGTCGAGACGGCCTGCCGGGCCTTTGCGGTCAACCCCCGTAGCCTCCGGCACCGCCGCCAACGTGACGAGGACCGCCTGCCTCGGCGGGCGCAGAGTGAGCCCACCTCGAGGGCTCCTCACCCGGCTTCGCTCTCCGACGCCGAGAAGGTCGAGATCGTAGAGGTGCTCTGCTCCGAACGGTTCTGTGACCTGGCTCCCGCCCAGGTGTACTCCACGCTGCTCGACGAAGGCACCTACTTGTGCTCGGAACGCCAGATGTACCGGGTGCTTGCCGAACGGGGCCTTGTCCGCGAACGTCGCCGGGGCGGGCACCAGCGCCGTGGCGCCTACGGGGTGCCTCGCCTCGAGGCCGACCGGCCGAATGCCGTATGGACCTGGGACATCACGAAGCTCCGCGGTCCGGTGAAGGGCGTGCGCTACTTCCTTTACACGATCATCGACATCTACAGCCGCTGTGTCGTCAGCTGGTCGGTCTGCGAGGCAGAGTCCGAGGTTCATGCCCGCCGGCTGATCCAAGAGGCCTGCCGGCGCCAGGGGGTGGACCGCGACCAGCTCGTCATCCACGCCGACCGGGGAGCTCCCATGATCGCCGGCACCGTCGCCGAGCTCATGAACGAGCTCGGGGTCGCCAAGTCCCACAGTCGGCCCCGAGTCTCGAACGACAACCCCTACATCGAGAGCCATTTCAAGACCTTGAAGTACAGGTCGAACTACCCCGAGCGCTTCGACTCGATCAAGGCCGCCCGCTCCTGGTGCCGCAGCTTCTTCCACTGGTACAACGAGGTCCACTACCACTCAGGGATCGGATACCTCCGGCCCGCTGACCTCCACGTTGGCCGCCACGAATTGATCGTCGAGCGCCGCCAGGCCACCTTGGACGCGGCTGCCCAGGCACACCCCGAGCGCTTCACCAAGCGGCCGGCTCCCCACCGAGTGCCGACCAAAGCTTGGATCAACCGACCGTCCATCCAAAACGCGTAGATATTCGGCAATTGCCTATTGACAGGTTCCGCAGGGGGTCGAGTATGCTTGAGCCCAAGTCCGCTTCGCCTGTGGCAGCGCGCGGTTAGGGTTAGGTGCCACTCAAGCCATGGTTGTACCGCAGGCTCACGTGAGACGAGATCGCGCCCCAGTTCTCCATGGCGCCCACCCAGGTGTCCGGGACGCTGATCAGGTGGAGTTTGGGGAGAGGGTAGGGGATGCCGTAGTA
>DAHWQF010000707.1 GCA_027334785.1 Acidimicrobiaceae bacterium | reverse complement strand
GCCGGGTCGTAAGTGTCGTCGTTCACGCCGACCACAAATGTGGCGTCGACGTTGGTCCCCGGTGCGGAGATGATGGCTCGCTCGGCGCCGGCAGCTATGTGGGCCTTGGCCTTTTCCCCATCTGTGAACTTGCCCGTCGACTCGATAACGACGTCCACCCCCAATTGGGCCCAGGGCAGGTTGGCGGGGTCTTTCTCAGAGAAGATCTTGAAGCTGTGCGGCCCCACTGCGATCGTGTCCCCGGAAACCTTGACCTCGTGCTTCAGGGTCCCAAACGTGGAGTCGTACTTGAGGAGATGGGCGTTCGCCTCCGGAGAGGCAAGGTCGTTGGCCGCCACCACCTCGATGCCGGCACCGGAGTCCAGCACCGCGCGCAGGAAGTTGCGCCCGATGCGGCCGAACCCGTTGATCGCTACCCTGACAGCCATTTGCTTCTCCTTCGTGCGCGTTGGACTTATTGAGTCGTCCTGCCTCAGTCTAGGCGACGCACGCCAGGGTCCTCGCCGGGGCCTACGTACCTGTTGGAGCAGGACTTAGGTCCCGGGCCAGCTACAGCCAGGTTGACGCTGTTGACGCTCGGCTAGCAGTTCCCCCGGTGCGCCTAGGCGACGCCCTTCACGTAGGCGGCGCAAGCGCTCGTGGTGGCGGGTGGGTAGAGCTTCGTGTGGTACCAGACGTTGGCCCAACGCACTGTGAACGCGGCGAATTGGCCTCCTGCGCTCACATGGATCACGCTTTCGCTCGGCAGGTCCGTGGCCCGGGGCACCGTATCGACCTCGGTGGCCGTACGGGCTGGCTTCTTCGACCACGGGTAGGTGGACGTGACCTCGTAGACCTTGCCCTTGTCGGCTAGCTTCATGGGGTCGAAGTGGCCGTACAGTGCGTACCCGAAGGGAAGGCCTACCTTGGGGTACCCGTCCACCAAAGCCTGCCCGCTGTAGGGGCCGGCGCAGGGGAAAACGGTTGTCTTCTTGCCTACGGGCGTGGTCCGGGCCGGCGCCCCGCCACCGAGGATCACTTCACCCTTGCCCGTGAGCACCAGCCCGAAGTTCGGGAAACTCGTGCCTTTCCCGGCGTAAAGCACCGAGTCCGCGACGAAGGTCACCCTCCCCTGCGATGCGCCCACGAACACCAGGTCCGCGGCAGGCGAGAAACCGGCCTTCTTGGGCTGCATTTCGGTCCACGAGAGGCGCTTATTGGCGTACCGGGCCTGGGTCAGGGGGGCCTGGGCGGGGTACAGCTCCTCGACGCCGTCGGTGGCCGCGGTGGCCACCACGACCTTGCGGTAAAAGGCGATCGCGGCCCCATTACCGGTCGCCTTAGGCAGGACGGAGGCTGCGGCCTTTACAGCCGCCGCCGGCGCCAGCGGGACAAGGACGGCCACGAGCCCGAGCAACGGGCCAGCCCCAACCTTGATGACCCTCTTCGTGGACCTCATGGACCAGCCTGCCTACGAACCGTCCACCTTGGCCCGCCAGGCGCTCCTGGCAACGCCGTTCCAGGCATCGCCGCCTCCCTTTCTTCTCCCCAACTGCCCTGGCCCGAACAAGGAGGGCACTCGCTAAGGGTAGCCGGCTCGCGACTTATGACGCGTTCGTCCACTTATGGCGGCTTCGTAGGCTCCTGGGCGACAAAGACGACATTGTTAGCCAAAGCGTCCATTTGTCGGCCATGTCGCGCCACTCACCGTGGTCACCGCACCTGGGCGGCGCGCCCCGCTGTCAAATCTGTCGGGCCGCCGGCCCGTGTAGCGTCGCCCAGCTCAGGACCCGCTGGCCAGGGCTTCGAGGACCTCGGCGAGGAAGGCCGGGTTGTGGGAATGGCCGTCGGCGCCGGCGACCGCGCTCGTGACGACCTCTACCCTGCGTGTTCCGTCCAACCTGGACGGTGCCCCCACCTTGGTGGCCGGGTCGCAAACCACCGTGTCCACCTCGACACCGTGAGCCCCAAGTG
>DAHWQF010000706.1 GCA_027334785.1 Acidimicrobiaceae bacterium | reverse complement strand
TGGCTCCCGAGGTCGTAGGTTTCCTACTTTTCGCTTTGGCCCTTTTCGTGGTGGGCGCCGTCGGGGGGATGAGGGTAGCTGCCAAGGCCGGCTATCCCGGCTGGGTAGTGGTGCTCTTCCTTGTCCCTGTGGTGGACTTGGTTGTGCTCCTGGTCGTTGCCTTTTCCAAGTGGCCAGTAGAACGGCGTTGGGAGCACGCTATGCGGAGGCTTTGCTCCCATGGAGGAGGCGTGGTCATTAGCCAGCCGGCGCCGGTTTTTGCCGAGCGGGCGCGCCAATCTCCTTCTGAGAACCGGGCACCGCGCGCCGGGCGCTCCTGGGACCCCATGAGGGGACGGCTGTAGCCGGCTGTAGTCCCGCTGTGATGGCTCCTCTTCGGCCGCGGTTAGGGACGTTAGGGGTCAGATCTAGGCGGTCGACATCTTGCCAAAACACTTCAAGCCGTGCGCATCAACAACTGTGTGGTTGTCACAAGCAAGTGATGCCGTGAGGTCTTCCCATTTCGCGACCGGGCCTGCTTCGCGCTAAGGACTTACAAGGCTCAGACCTTTGGGCCAGCGGGCCCAGGAGCGCTGATGACACCAGTGCCACTCGGCTGAAGCCGGCGCCCCCTGGTCGCGTACGCCCCTATCCCGGTCGAGGGTGACGACGTGACCACGCCGGCGGCACCCCCAATGACCACCAAGTGGCCATTTCGTCATCGTTCGCTCTGCCGCGCCCGTCGTGAAATTGCGTGTCCCGTAACACCACCTGAAGCACAGACTTCGTCCTACGAACTGTTCCTCTGTACGCGCCTGAACGGGAGCACAGGCCCGGCGGAACGGGACGAATTGCAGCTAATCGGTCGTGAGCGTTGCTAGCCGGTTTCGAGCGGTGCTTGACCGCCGCCAGCGATGCGCTGTGAAACGGATACCTACGTCTCGCCTACCAAGCCGGCGAGCGGGCGTTGCAGTAGCTACATAAACAGGCGCAGCGCCTACCTTGGCAGCACCCGACTGAGAGCACCCTCATTATGCTGTTGTCAAGGACCAGCGCAGCTGCGTGAAGTATCGGTTGGCCTCTGCCTTGGCCGAGTAATCTACCAAAGTGAGCGGCCCCGGCTCCTCTCACGTTGCCGCAGTTGCGCTCGCCAGCGTACCGAGCAGGTTCTTGGCCGCGTTCTCGTCCTGGTCGAACGAAACCTCGCACACTGGGCACCACATGGTAATTGACCGTGCCCCCGACTGGTCGAGGTGGGTGCCACAAGCGTTGTGCATTCTGGTCGTCCCCGCCGCCGGCGCGCTAATGAAGCGCACGCCTTCTCTTTTCGCAGTTGTTGCGAGTACGGACCGGAACAGTCCCGGCGCTGCGACCCGGGCCTGGCGGCGTGCAAGGTCGGCCTGCTGGTCTGTCGGCGCCTCAGCCGGCCCTGGCCGCGTGACCCGGGGGATAGCCATGTCTTCGACCACGATGGCCCCGTAGGCATGGCACAACTGCGCAGCCAACACCCGGTAGACCTCCCGGCGCCGCCCGGCCAGTTTGTCGTTGGTGTGGGCCACCCGTTCGTAGAGCCGACGGTCCTGCTTCCTCCAGGCCTCTAGGCGGCGAAGGACCGCTTCGTCGCCCACCTGGCGGTTGTCCCGCCACCTGATAGCCAGGGCAGCGAGCCGGGCGGGCGAACGCCACCTGGCCAGATCGGCCGCGGCAACGTCGAGCCGCTTGGCTGCCCGAGGATGGGCCTGGAGCTACCGGGCCAGGTCGGCCCGTACGACGTTCAGCTTTTTGTCACGCCGGCTCTGGAGCTCGTCCACCGCTTCCACCTGTTCGCAGTGCGCCGGCGGGACGCGCAGCTCCCCGGTGTCGCCCCGCTGGTGCACCCAAGAGCGCACCCAGTCAGGCAAGACCAAAGCAGCTGGCCGGGTGGCTTGCCACACCGCCACGCGGATACCACCGTCATCAGTGCGCCTCCAACCGAGGTCGA
>DAHWQF010000705.1 GCA_027334785.1 Acidimicrobiaceae bacterium | reverse complement strand
CACGCGCTCGTCGCGAACCACCCGTTCTCGACGACAGAGAGCTCGGTCGGGGTCGCCCAAGTCCCCGACCAGCGCCTGAATGCCTTAGCTCAGATGAACTCGTCCCGCAAAGTGGTGCACGCCGGCGTGGAGCTCGTCGATATCGCCGGCCTCGTCGCCGGTTCCTCCACGGGAGAAGGGCTTGGCAACCGGTTCCTCGGAGGCATCAGGGAGGCCGATGCTATCTGTTTGGTGCTTCGCGCGTTCGAGGACGCCAACGTGCCTGGCAGCGCCGACCCCGCCTCCGACCTGGGCGTCCTCGAGCTCGAGCTCGTCCTCGCCGACCTCCAAAGTGCCGAGACCCAGCTCGAGCGCCGGCGTAAGGCTGCCAAGGGCGACAAGTCCCAGGCGTCCCAGGTCGCCGCCCTGGAGAAGGCACACGCCCTCCTCTCAGAAGGCACCCCCCTCTACCGCTCGGGGCTCGCCCGGGACGAGGTGGCGGAACTCAAGTCGTTCTTCCTGCTCACCACCAAACCGGTCCTTGCCGTCATCAACCTCGGGGAGGACGCAGTTGCCGATGCTGCCACCGCCCTCAAGCCCGTGGCCGAAGAGCTCGGGGGCGTGGCAGAGGTGCTCGGGGTCAGTGTCAAGCTCGAAGCAGAGGCGGCGGAGCTGCCCGAGGCGGAACGCGAGGAGCTCCTAGAAGGCCTCGGCCTCGGCGAAGGTGCCCTACCCCGGGTGGCCCAGGCCGCCTACCGTTTGCTCGGCCGGCGCACCTTTTTCACCACGGGGGAAAAGGAGAGCCGGGCGTGGACCTTCCGCGCCGGTGCCAAGGCCCCCGAGTGCGCCGGCGTGATCCACTCCGACCTTCAGCGGGGCTTCATCCGCGCCGAGGTCGTCCACTGGGACGAGCTCGTGGAGCTCGGCTCGTGGGCGTCCGCGCGCGATGCGGGCAAGCTGAGGGTGGAGGGCAAGGACTACGAGGTCGCCGACGGCGATGTCCTCGAGATCCGCTTCAACGTCTGAGGACGGTGGGGGCCGGCTCGTAGTCGTAGCGACGCCGATCGGCAACCTGGGGGACCTCTCCCCACGCGCCGCTTCTGTCCTCGCCTCTGCCGGCTACATCTACTGTGAAGACACCCGCCGCACCCTGAAACTGCTCTCCCATCTCGGCATTTCCGGCCCGCGGCTCGTCGCCCACCACCGCTTCAACGAAGCGGCCACGACCCCGGTGGCGCTCGACCGGCTGCGCGCCGGGGCCACGGTGGCCCTCGTGAGCGACGCCGGCACTCCGCTCGTGAGCGACCCAGGCGGCCGCCTGGTCCGAGCGGCCCTCGAGGAGGGCTTCGAGGTGGATGCGGTGCCGGGGCCGTCAGCCCTCCTGGCCGCGCTCGTCGTCTCGGGGTTGGCCACCGAACGGTGGTGCTTCGAGGGGTTCCTGCCGGCGAAGGGCCGCCGGCGGACCGAACGCCTTGCTGCCATTTCGGCCGAGCCCGAACGAGCAATCGTAGTCTTCGAGGCCCCCCACCGGGTGGGCCGCTTGCTTGACGCGCTGCTGGCAGCGTGCGGGCCCGAGCGCCCGGTGGCCGTCTGCCGGGAGCTCACCAAGCTCCACGAACAGGTGTGGCGGGGAACGCTCGGGGGTGCCGCAACCCGCGCCCAGGCCGGCAAACCGAGGGGCGAACACGTGATCGTCTTGGGCCCGCCCGGTAGCCTGGGGCAGTGGCCCGTTTCTACGTGACGACGCCGATCTATTACGTAAACGACGCGCCCCATATCGGCCACGCCTACACGACGGTCACGGCGGACGGACTCGCTCGGTGGCACCGCCTTCTCGGTGACGAGGTGCTGTTTGTGACCGGCACAGACGAGCACGGCCTAAAGATGAAGCGCTCGGCCCAAGCCAACGGCCTTTCCCCCAAGGAGCAGGCGGACATCTATAGCGCTCGCTACCAGGAGGCCTGGGCGCTGCTCGACATCTCCAACGACGATTACAT
>DAHWQF010000704.1 GCA_027334785.1 Acidimicrobiaceae bacterium | reverse complement strand
GAGCTCGAGTCCCGGATCACCGAGGCCCTGGCTGCCCACCCCCTGGCCCGGGTGTTCCAGAGCCTGCCCCGATCGGGCACGGTTCGTGCCGCCTCGCTTCTGGTCGAGATCGGCGACTGCAAGGCGAGGTTCCCGACGCCTGAGTCCCTGGCCTGCCTGGCCGGCGTGGCCCCCTCCACCCGGGCCTCGGGACAGCACCACGCCGTCGTGCACCGCTTCGCCTC
Organism: Acidimicrobiaceae bacterium; assembly: GCA_027334785.1. Taxonomy (GTDB): domain Bacteria; phylum Actinomycetota; class Acidimicrobiia; order Acidimicrobiales; family Palsa-688; genus JAJZYO01. Next base: position 1,766 of record DAHWQF010000704.1, on the reverse strand, counting down.
GGACAAGTGGCTGAAGAACGCCCTGTGCGACTTCGCCCAAGACAGCGTCAAAGCCAATCCCTGGGCTCTCGACACCTATCGGCGGGCCAGAGCACGCGGCATGCGCCACCCCCAAGCCGTCCGTGTCCTCGCCCGAGCGTGGTGCTACGTCATCTGGCGCTGCTGGCAGGACGAGACGCCCTACGACACCGCCGCCCATCGCGGCGCTCAACGCCTCCTCGAAGCCGCTTGAGCGGAGGGGGGTTGACATAGAGAACTCAGGCGCCCTTGGCCATGGGGGGCCGGAGGTCGGCGACGATGCCGGCCACCCACCGCCGGACGTGCTCGGGGTCGCGCCAGTCCCCGGCGTGCTTCTTGGCCATGGCGCTGGCCGGGAACCCCTTGGCGTCGGGGGCCAGCCGGCCGCCGAACGTCATGTGCCCCTTGGCCCCGACGGCGCCCATGAGGGCCTGGACCCCTTTGATCGGCGGGATCTCGTGCTCGGCCGCCGACCCGTCGAGGGGCCCGCTCGAGAACAGGTAGGTCGGGCGGCCCCGCAGGTCGCCGGCGAACCGGCGCACGAACCGCCGGGCGTCGCGGTGCCAGCGAAAGGCGTAGAGGGCACCGCCCACGACGACGGCGTCGTACCCGCTGACGCTGCGCACTGCCCGGGCCGGCGCGACCTCGACGGTGAAGCCCTCCTGGCGGAGCGCCTCGGCAACCATGTCTGCCAGGCCGGCCGTGCCGCCCAGCTTGGACCCGTAGGTGACGAGGATGGACATGATGGACCTCCCTTCGCCCCGATCGTGCGGCCGGGCCTCCCGCCGGCCACAGGGCCCTCCGTCACCTTCGGGCACCGCACCGCACCGCACCGCCTGGCGCCGGGCGCCCCCGTCCGGGAGGCCCCGGCGCGGCGGACCGCGCTCAGCGCGGCGGACCGTGCGCCCGCAGCGCCCGGGCGTACCACTCCCAGGCGTCGACCGCGTCCTCGGGGTCCGGGCTCGGGGGCCAGCCGTTGACGACGCCCACCAGCTGCCAGTAGCGGGCGACCCGGCGGTCGGTGAACGCCTCGATCCGCTCTGCCGCCGCGGCTCGGTCCTCCGGCGCCGGTCGCATCGCCTCCAGGTGCTCGACGACGGCCAGCGCCTCGGGCGACGCCGGGTCCACCCCGGCCCGGCAGGCCGCCCCGCAGGCCTCCACCAGGTGGAGAGTCAAGTGCCCGGCGCCCGGGTACGGACCGAGCGTGCTGACGGAGCGGGTCGGTGGCCCAGCCGGCTGAGCCGCCGCCCGCCGCCCAGCCCACCGTGCCGCCCCCCTGGTGGCGGCTCGGGCTGACGCCGCGGTTCTGGGTGCTCCTCGTCCCGACCGGCCTCGTGGCCGGGATGCTGGCGACCGGCCTGAAGGAGCTGCTGCGGGCCGTCCAGCACGCCGCCTGGTCGTACCCGGGCGGGTCGTTCGTGGACGCGGTGGGGAAGTCCGGCGACGTCCGGCGGGTGGCGGTGCTGGCCGCCGCCGGCGTCCTGGCCGGGCTCGGCTGGTGGGCGCTCGAGCGGGTGGCCGGGACCCGCGGCGGCAATCTGACCGACGCCGTATGGTCGGGGGAGGGCCGCCTGCCCCTCGTCCCCACGTTCGTGACCGCCACCCTGTCGGAGACGGTCATCGCCCTCGGCGCCTCCCTGGGCCGGGAGGCGCCGCCCAAGGAGGCGTCGGCCGCCGTGGCCGGGTGGCTGGCGGGGCGGGCGGGCCTCTCGAGCGAGGAGCGCCGGCTCCTCGTGGCCTGCGCCGCC
>DAHWQF010000703.1 GCA_027334785.1 Acidimicrobiaceae bacterium | reverse complement strand
GGGTGAAATCTGGGGCCTTTTGCCCCGGCCCGGGCTGCCCCACCGCATAGGGGTATGAGCTCGTGGGCTTTTTTGCTCCGCCGTTAGTAGCAACGTAGAGGCCCACCACGGCCGCCACCACGACCACCGCGCTGGTCGCCCAGATCTTTAGCCGGCGCGCACGGCGGGCCTGCGCGGCCCGGCGCCGGGCGGCGTTGCTGCCCCCCGTTTGGCGCCCGTCATGAGCGCGTGGCGGACGGGGCGCCTTGGGCGCACCGGGCTTAGGGCGGGGCGGGACTTCGGTCGTCATCGGTCGTCCTCCCTGTTAAGTCGAGGCGGCCACGCTGGTGGGAGCGTGCGCGAGCGCAGTGCCGTCCGTCGCGCCAGCCTCTTGGGCACAGCAGCCGTGAGCTGTTGCCGGCTGAGGGGCGGCTGGGACTAGCTGCTCGCCGTCGGTCCCGGGCCTCTCGTCGGTCTCTGGTGCCGTCGTTGCAGGAGCTGCCGCCTGGTGCACGGCCACACGGGCCAACAACCCGAGCACTGCCAGGAGGGCGAGGGCCGTCACCCACCCGGGCGCACGGCCTGCCCAGGTGGTCGCAACGTGGGCAATGTGCTGCATGGTCGTCACCATCCGGAGCTGCCAGCCGCTAGTCGGGCTTGCTGGCCCGGTGACGGCAGTGATGCCGGTGATGACCGCTATGGCCACGAGCAACAGGCCTCCAGCCAGGTTCGTCACCGGGACGTAGCGAGGCCGGCCGAAGAGCGAGAGCTTTACCACCTTGGCCCGCAGCCAACGGGTCTGGCCGAGCTTGCGGCCGTCCCAGGCCAGTGCGACGACAAATAGCGGTGCCACCATCCCGAACACGTAGGCGGCCCCCACTCCGAGCGAGCTGGCGAAGTTCGCGCTGGCCCCCGCTAGGACAATGGCCCCCGCCAGCACCGGAGCGCAGCACGCGGTGGCGACGCCCGAGAAGACGCCGAGCACATAGGCCCGCCCCGCCCCTTGGCCCTGTCGCGCCCGGAACCCGGGCATGGGCATGGAGACCCTGTGGCCAAGCAGCATAAGGGCCCCCAAGACGCCCATGACGACGGCCATGGCCGTGTACACGACCGGGTGGTACTCGTTTATCGACCGGCTGATGGCGGTGACGCCGAAGGCGACCGGCAGGATCACCGTCGCCACGCCGGCCGCGAAGACGAAGGTCATCGCCACGAGGCCGCTCCGGCGCAGCACTCCCGTGGCGAGGTAGGCGGGCAACATGACCGAAATGCAGCAAGGGGCGAAAAGTGCCACCACACCGGCAAAAAAGGCGGCGACCACCGTCGTGCCCGTGAGAAGGTCAGGCATGGTCGTAGCCCCGTCCCAGGGGCCGTGGCCGGCGCTGCCGAGCTCGTTGGTAAGGCGGGGACGCCTCGTGGGGTAGCGGGTTGTGGCCGCGCATGGTTCAGTTCTCGCCCGGGCCGTGGCCACCACCATGTCCGCCGTGGCCCATGCCCAGGTGCATTGTGGCCATCATGGCGGTGCAGGCCAGGGCGACCAGGATGAACCCAGCTCCCGCCACCCCGGTGGCCACGAGGGCGATGGCTATCGCGATCATCGGGATGCAGCAGGCGATCATCATCCAGCCATGGCGGTGACCCCCCATGGCCAAGTGGCCCTGGTGGGCTGGCGTCTCGTGGCCAGCGTGACCTTGGGCATGGGGACCTTCGAGCGCCGAGGGGGGCCAATCGGAAGCCGGCGCAGCCTCGTCCCCGGGCCAGACCGGCGCCGGGCCCGTGCCGGCCGGGCCGCTCATGCCTGCACCCTTGCAGAGGCCTCCGCCCGGAGGGAGCGGGGGACGTGGCCGAGCTTGGCGTAGAGGGGGCAGTGGCCGAGGGCGCCGGTCACGACGAGGTCGGCCCCGGCGGCCACCAGCAACGCTTCGAGGGCGGCTGCCGCGGCGCTCGCGGCCCCGGCGAGGAGGAGAGCGCCCCAGATGAGGCCTAGCGCCCCGAGGACCACCCGTGCCAAGCGCTCCCGCCCGGTGATGTTGACCTTTG
>DAHWQF010000702.1 GCA_027334785.1 Acidimicrobiaceae bacterium | reverse complement strand
AAGGCCGCACGCCTGCCGAGCTCGCGCGCCTCGCCGGCACCGGGCCCGAGGCGGCTTCGATGGCGCGGCTCAGGGCGGAGCGGGCGCTGCGGCGCGGGCTCATTGGGGAGGTGGCGTGATGCTCAGCGTCGCTGGCATCTCCTCGGAGGGCTACTACCTGAAAGACGTGCTCCGCCACATAGACGAGTACTACACGGGCGGCGAGGCAGAAGGCCACGGGGTCGGCACCGGGCCCGAGGCGCTCGGCCTCGAAGGCAACGTCGTAGCCGAGGACCTCCGCGCTCTGCTCGGAGGCCTATCGCCGGGGGACGGCAAGCCGATGTACTCGGCCCATGCGGCTGCACGGCGCAGTCGTGCCGGCTTCGACCTGACCTTCAGCGCGCCCAAGGGCGTGAGCCTCCTCGCCCTCCTGAGTGGCAGCGAGCTGAGGGAAAAGGTCATCGCAGTACACGAGACTGCGGTCGGCGAAGCGCTCGGGTACCTGGAAGCCGAGGCGGCGTTCGTCCGCCGCGGGAAAGACGGCCTGGTGCGCCTCCGAGCCGAGGGCTTCATAGGCGCGGCCTTCCTGCACACGACGAGCCGGCTCGGCGACCCCCAACTCCATACGCACCTCGTGACGGCACATATTTGTTTCGGTTGCCCCGGGAGCTGCTGGAGGCCCGCCGCAGCTGCCTTCCGGGCTCCACGGACGCCCCTGCCCTAAATGTCAGTGACCGTCCTGCTCGGCAATGAGTGCATCGATGCCGTCCAGGATGCAGTTCAACCCGAACTCCAGCCCGGAGTGGTCCTCTGGGCCGAGGGCTCCCGAGGACACGGCCGCGGCCAAGGCCAGGTAGCGGTCTGCCTGTTGTCCTAGCGGCTCCGCTGTGGCCGCGTTCCACTGTTGGGGGGCCGAGGTCACCGCGGCGGCCCTGGCCGTCGGTTCCGAGCTGGGCCATGGATCGGAGGTGGCCGTCCAGGACAAGGACCGAGTCGAGCACCTCCCCACCTCCGAGCCCACACCCCTCCAGGGCCGCGACGGCGTCCTCCTAATCGGCTCCATCGATGTACTTGCTGCACCTGATCCAACCGACCGACGGGGACAAGGGCTGGTGGTGACAGGACTCGGCCAGGTCCCGGGGTTTGTCGAGCAGAGAGATGGTATCGGTAATGATACTACTAAACTAGGATGTACCGCGTGCCCTCGGTTAGGGAGCTCGTGACAGCCATGAGACGATCACCGACCTCGGTCAGGTTCGCCGACCTGGAGAAGGTCTGCGAGCACTACTTCGGCAAACCACGGCACGAGGGAAGTTCCCACAAGGTCTACAGGATGCCTTGGTCGGGCGATCCCCGAGTCAACATTCAGAACGACAAGGGCATGGCGAAGGCATACCAGGTGAAGCAGGTCCTGGCGGCCATCGAGAAGATCACAGAGGAGGAGAAGTGAGCGCTGCAGTGCATTACACCTACCGGGTCAGCTGGTCGGCTGAAGATGACTCCTATGTCGGCACTGTCGCCGAGCTCCCGTCCTTGTCGTGGCTGGAAAGCGACCAGCGGGAAGCGTTGAATGGGATCATCCAACTCGTCCGGGATGTCGTTGACGACCTCGAGTCTGAGGGTGAGCCGGTCCCGGTGCCTCTGGCCGAGCGCGTCTTCTCGGGGAAGTTTATGGTGCGTATCCCGCCCGAAGTCCACCGTGAACTGGCTCTCGAGGCCGCCGAGCAGCGAGTATCACTTAATCGGCTGGTTACCTCGCGACTTACGGCGCGGCGCGCTGAGCCCGCCGTGGAGAAGACGGAGCCGGCTCATCCAAAGGGGGCCGCGGGAGCTCGCAGGCTCGCCCCTTCTCGATCGAAGTCTGCGTCGCCAGTAGCCCGGACGGCCCGGCGCACGAAAGCAACGACAGTCGTCAAAAAGGCCGTGTCACCGAAGAAGACGCTTGGCCGCAAGGTTGTCGCTAAAGCGACGGGCCCAACCCAAGAGACGGGGGGTCAGAGGACCACGACCAATCGAGCGCCCACGAATACGACTAACCGTCGTCGGCAG
>DAHWQF010000701.1 GCA_027334785.1 Acidimicrobiaceae bacterium | reverse complement strand
CGAGGGGCAAGCGCTACGTCTACAGCGAGCGCAGGGCGGTCCGGGCCGGGGAGGCCCCGGTGGCGCCGGCAACGGCCTCGGCCGGGACCGACGAGGAGGTTGCGGGGAGGAGCCTGGGTGTTGGCCCCTGAAGGGCCCGGCCCGAACAGCGGCCAGCTATACTGTGAGGAGTAGCGGGCCAACGTCGTCCCGGACTGCCTGGGTAATTGCGTCCAACAAGGAGGCAGCTAAGACGATGGCACGCGCACCGCTGTACCGGCCGGAGATGGAGCACGACGCTTGTGGTGTCGCGTTCGTAGCCGACCTGGCGGGCCGTCAGAGCCACGGCCTGGTCCAGATGGGCCTCGAGAGCCTCTGCAACCTGGAGCACCGGGGCGCGAAGGGGGCCGACCCCGCCACCGGCGACGGCGCCGGCGTGCTCGTGCAAGTGCCAGATCGCTATTTCCGTTCCGTGCTGGGCGTGGCGTTGCCGCCGGCAGGGTCGTACGCGACCGGCGTCGCCTTCCTCCCGGCGGAGGCAGAGCTTGCTGACCAGGTCTGCCGGAGCTTTGGCGCCCTGGCGGCCGAGGAAGGCCTCTCGGTCCTGGCCTGGCGCCAGGTGCCGGTGGACGATGGCGTCCCCGGCCCGGGCGCGCGGCGGGTAATGCCTGCTTTCCGCCAGGTGTTCCTATCCGGCCGGGGCGGGGAGGCCGGCCTGGCCTTGGACCGGCTCGCCTTCGTCGCCAGGAAGCGGGCCGAGCACGAACTGGAAGGCCTGTACTTCGCCTCCTTGTCGAGCCGGACCATCGTCTACAAGGGCATGCTGACCGCTCCTCAGCTGCCTGACTTCTACCCCGAGCTGTCCGACCCGCGCTTTGAGTCGGGCCTCGTGCTGGCGCACGCCCGCTTTTCGACCAACACGTTCCCTTCGTGGCCGCTCGCCCACCCTTACCGCTACGTGGCCCACAACGGGGAGTTCAACACCGTGATGGGCAACCGCAACTGGATGAGGGCCCGGGAGGCCATGCTCGCCTCCTCGCTCTTTTCTGGGGACATCTCCCGGATCTTCCCCGTCGTCACCCCCGGCGGGAGCGACTCGATGAGCTTCGACGAGGTCCTGGAGCTCCTTCACCTAGGTGGCCGTTTGTTGCCCCACGCTGTGCTCATGATGGTGCCAGAGGCCTGGGAAGCCAAGCTGGACCTCTCGCCCGAGCGCCGTGCCTTTTACCGGTTCCACGCCTCGCTGATGGAGCCCTGGGACGGCCCCGCCGCCATAGCTTTCACCGACGGCACCTTGATCGGGGCCCAGCTCGACCGCAACGGTTTCCGGCCACTTCGCTACTGGGTCACCGAAGACGATTTGGTCGTGATGGCCTCGGAGGTCGGTGTCTTGGACATCCCGGCCTCCCGGGTGGTGCTGCGGGGCCGCATCCAGCCCGGCCGGATGTTCCTCGTGGACACGGCCGCGGGCCGTATCGTGCGCGACGACGAGGTAAAAGACGGCCTCGCCGCCGAGCACCCCCACGGGGAGTGGCTGGCCAAGGGGCTCATCCACCTCGACGACCTCCCCGTGCGGCGGGCGCTCACGCCCCAGTACTCGCGCCTTGTCAGCTTCCAACGCCAGTTCGGCTACACCGAAGAGGAGATCCGCCTGGTGTTGGAGCCGATGGCTACAGCGGGGGCCGAACCGATCGGCGCGATGGGCGACGACGCCCCTCTCGCAGTCCTTTCCCGCCGGCCGCGGCTCCTCTACGACTACTTCCGCCAATTGTTCGCTCAGGTCACCAACCCGCCCCTCGACGCGATCAGGGAGGAGCTGGTGACTTCGCTTGCCTCTTCGGTCGGCCCCGAGGGCAACCTGCTCGCCCCGGGGCCTGGCTCTTGCCGCCAGATCGAGCTCCCGAAGCCCGTGCTCACAAACGACGAGCTCGCCACGCTGCTCTACATCCACGAGGACGGGCTCGTGCCGGGCTGGCGCAGTTTCGCTATCGACGGCCTCTTCGAGGCCAAGGGGGAGGGCAGCGCCGGCGCCGGCCTCGAGCGGGCGCTCGGACGGGTCTGC
>DAHWQF010000700.1 GCA_027334785.1 Acidimicrobiaceae bacterium | reverse complement strand
ACCAAGGTCATGTTGTCAACTTGTCCGAGGCACATGAGCGGTAGGCGGGCGTCGTTGGGGACTAGACGGCGCCGGTCGAGGATGGTGTCGATGTCGAACCGGGTAGTCGAGCGTGCCCGCGCGTCGTTCACGGGGTGCCAGTGCAAGTCCAAGAGGGTCCCGAGGGGGAGGCGCAGGCTCGCCTCGGCGCGCATCATGTCCAACTGGAGGCTCCAGTTGAGGTCAAGAAGCGTGGCGCCGGCCTCTACCAGTGCGTCGATGGCAGTACCGAACTGGCTGGGCCGCACCAGGACGTCCAAGTCGCTGGACCAGCGGAGCGTAGGGTCGCCGTAGCCGAGGTAGGTGAGGGCAGGACCTTTCATGACCGCCCACACGGCCCCGCCGGCATCGAGGGTAGTCGCGAGGCGACCGAGGTCAGCAGAGGTAAGAAGGTGCTGCGCGGTGGCTTCCAGGCGCAACTTGGCGAGCCGGTCGCGTGCCGGTGGTGCCAACTTCGACGCTAGCCCTGACCGTGCCAGCGCGTCATGTGCAAGTGCTGCCACGCCATGGGTACTCGCCAGTCGGACGAGATCCTCCGACTGGCGTTCACCAAGGTCCGGGAGATCCAGGCGAGGGCTGTCTTGCAGCAGGGCGAGGAGGTAGCGGGCGACAGGGCTCGGGTCTTGCGCTCGGCCGAGGCTCATGGCAAGCTGGCCTCCCGGGGCGCCGTTTCGGGCAGGTAGGACCTGGCGCGGCATTGGCCCAGGACGTGCTCATACCAGGAAGCGACCCTCTCGACAAAGCCGCCCAGCGAGTACTCGGCACGTTGGCGCTCGCGCAGGCGGGTTCCATAAGCGGCCCGAGCGGCCTGGTCCTCGGCGAGGCGTCGCATGAGCACTGCCGCGCCGAGGTGGTCCCGAGCCTCGAAGAGCGCTGCGCCCTCGACTTGGCCAACGGTCTCCAGATGGCCACCGGCCGCAGCCGCGACGACGGGGAGCCCGCAGGCCATGGCTTCGACTACCGATAAGCCAAAAGAATCGCCTGTGGCCGTCGCTAGCATCAGGCCTCCTCGGGATAATCGCTCCGCCACGTTGTGCACTTGGCCCAGGAAGCGACAGGAGCCCGCAATCCCCGCTCGACGTGCTGCGTCCCGAAGGGCCGGCTCCTGTTTGCCGGTGCCTGCTATGTGGAGCTCCCAGCCCTTCTCCGCCAGACCAGATGCTGCCCACGCTCGCAACGCAGTCTCGGTGTCCTTTTCCGGCTCCAGCCGCTGCACTACTAGGACAACCTGCTCGTCGTGCACGCCTAGCTCGGCATCGGCCACCCCCGTAGGGACCACCAGGCACGCGCCGTCTACTCGATCTGCTACGTACTTGCTCGGGGCTAGCTGGCCGTCCAGCCTCGCCCGCACAAACGGAGCGGCAGCGCGACCGAGAAGGCTCGCCCCACGCCTGGCAGCGATGTGACGCGTGCAGACGACCGCGGAACGGGAGCGGCCAGGGAAGGCGAGGGTGGCCGCCGCCTCGGCCGAGGTCAGGTGGGCGTGCACGACGTCGACGCGTCCGAGACGTCTGAGCTGGCTCCAAGCCTCTGCTAAGGTGGCAGCCGGCAGGAGGGTCACGTCTTCCCCCCTTTCCGCGAGTGCCGCACGGATTTGCGCAGGGTCCCCTCCCACAAGGATGACCTCAGTACCAGCTAGGGATAAACCAGCGGCGAGGTTGGTCGCATATCTCTCGGTCCCCGCGAAGGCGTCGCTTACGACCACCTGGGCGACTCGCAATCCAAGGACGCCCATGCCTCGGCTAGTAGTCGTCACTTTGCTCCCACGAGGCGTTCGGAGCGGCGGAGCGGCGCCCAGGCGATGCGCTTCGCCCAGCGCAGGGTTGCCTGCCTCTGAGTGCCCCGCAACAGAAGGGCTCTGGCCAGAGCGCCGGTCACGATTGCGGTGCGCGCTACCCACCACCCCGCCGGCCCGTACCACTTGCGGAAGTAACGCTCCAAAGCCCCCGCGAAAAGCGCGTCACGCCTGGTCCGGTCCTCATTGCTCGTGCCGCCCCCGATGT
>DAHWQF010000006.1 GCA_027334785.1 Acidimicrobiaceae bacterium | reverse complement strand
CCGGCGCCGGTGGTGGCCGTCCCGACGAGCGCCGGCTACGGCGCCTCCCTGCAGGGCGTTACGGCGCTTCTTGCCATGCTGGCGAGCTGCGTGCCGGGCATAGCGGTGGTCGGGATCGACAACGGGTTCGGTGCTGCCTGGGCGGTGGCCAGGGTCCTCGGCCGACAGACGGCTCGAACAGGCGAGACGAGCACGGTGGCTGGTTGAGCGGCCAACCTGCCACAGCGCTTTGGTGGCACTGCTTCTCGGGCGTGGCCGGCGACATGGCTTTGGCCAGCCTGTTCGATGCCGGTGCCAGCCCCGAAGAGGTGGTCTCCGGCCTGCGTAGCCTTCCGGTCGGGGGCTGGGAGTTGACCCCTCGGCCCACGACGAGGGCCGGCCTGGCGGCCACCGAGCTCGTCATCGAGGTGGAAGAGGACGGCGTCGAACGCACCTGGGCGGACATCGCGAAGATCCTGAGCTCGGCGGCGGCGTTGCCCGAACGCGCCCGTCGGCGAGGGGAGAAGGTGTTCATGGCCCTGGCGGTTGCCGAGGGCCGGCTCCACGGCGTGGCCCCCGAGGAGGTCCACTTTCATGAGGTGGGCAGCACCGATGCGGTGCTGGACGTGGTTGGGACCTGCCTTGCCCTTGAGTCACTAGGCGTGGACGTCGTCTACGCGAGCCCGGTGGCGGTCGGTACGGGCACAGTGCGTTCGGCGCACGGGCTGCTGCCCAACCCGGCCCCGGCCGTGCTCGAGCTCCTAAAGGGCGCACCCGTACAGGGCACTGACCAAGCCCACGAGCTCACCACACCGACAGGGGCTGCCTTGCTCGCCGGGCTCGCTGTTTCGTTCGGGCCGTTGCCGGCGCTCGAGGTGAAGGCGACTGGCTATGGCGCCGGCGCCCGCGACACCCCTGGCACCCCAAACGTGCTCCAGGCGGTAGTCGGCAAGCTGCCAACCCCGGAGCACCCCCTCGCCGGCGCGACCTCACGCCAGCTCAGGGTGTTGGAGGCCAACGTGGACGACGTGACCGGCGAAGTGCTGGCCCACACGATCGCCACGCTCTTGGCGGCGGGCGCGCTCGACGCGTGGGCCGTCCCCGCGGTCGGGAAGAAAGGCAGGCCCGCACACGTCCTTTCGGCTCTCGCCCAGCCCGAGGACGTGCCGGCTCTTGTTGCCGTCGTGCTGCAAGAGACCGGGGCCCTTGGGATCCGCCAGCAAGCAGTCGAACGCTGGGCCTTGCCGCGCAGCTCGGTCGAGGTCGATGTCGCAGGTCACAACGTCCGGGTGAAGGTTGGCCCCTACCGGGCGAAGGCCGAGTACGACGACTGTGCCAGGGCGGCAGCCGCGCTCGGTTTGCCGGTGCGCGAGGTCGCCCGGCTGGCGGAGCAACAAGCCGCCAAGCCTGGCATCGCATAGGGTCTGCCCATGCCCTCGGACCTCGAGATCGCTCATGCCGCCGCCGCAGCGGCCGATGCCCTCACCCTGCCCGCCTTCCGTCGACCCGACCTGGCCGTTGAGACCAAGGCCGACCGCACGCCGGTCACCGAAGTGGACCGGGCGGTCGAGGCCGCCGTCCGCCGGTTCGTCGCCGAGGAGCGGCCCGGGGACGCTGTCCTCGGTGAAGAAATGGGGACGAGCGGGGGCGGGCCGCGCCGCTGGGTCGTCGACCCCATAGACGGCACGGTCAACTTCATACGAGGGGTGCCTATTTGGGCCACATTGTTGGCCCTCCAAGTTGACGGCGAAGTCGTGCTCGGCGTGGTCTCGGCGCCGGCGCTCGGCCGCCGGTGGTGGGCCGAGAGGGGGACGGGGGCTTTTGTCTCCAGTTCCGGTAGGCCGGCAGAGCGCCTCCGCACCTCGGCGATCGCCGAGCTCGGCGAAGCTGCGGTTTCCTCCGGGTGCATCCGGGACTTCCCGAACCCCGACACCTTGGTTAGGGTCGCCCTGAAAGCCAAGCACGACCGTGGTTTTGGGGACTTCTGGCAGCACTTGCTCGTGGCCGAAGGCGCTTTGGAAGCTGCGCTCGAGCCGGTGTGCTCGCTCTGGGACCTTGCCGCCCTTCAGGTCATAGTCGAGGAAGCTGGGGGAAAGCTCACGGACTTTTCCGGCGCCCGCCGGCTCGATAGCGGCAATGGGCTGTCGAGCAACGGCCTGGTCCACGACGAGGTCGTCTCTTTGTTGGCGGGGGAGGCGGCCGGGTCGTGAGCGGCCCCGCCGAGGGCTTCATGCGCTTGGCCTTGGAACTGGCCGCCGCGGCAGGAGAAAGAGGCGAAGTACCCGTGGGTGCCGTGGTCGTGCTCGGCGGAGAGGTGATCGGCAAGGGTGCCAATGCGCGGGAAGCCACCGGTGACCCGACTGCCCACGCCGAAATCCTCGCTCTCCGGGAGGCGTCTTCGGTCCTCGGCTCCTGGCACCTCGGCGACGCCCTCATGTACGTGACCCTGGAACCATGCCCGATGTGCGCGGGAGCGTTGGTCACGGCGCGCCTGGGGGGAGTGGTGTTCGGTGCTAGCGACCCCAAGGCCGGCGCCTGCGGGACCCTTTATAACTTATGCGCGGACCCCCGGCTCAACCACGAACTCTCCGTCATCCGGGGAGTGCTGGCCGAGGAGTCTGCCCGCCTGCTCACGGAGTGGTTTGCCGCGAGACGGGTGCCGCCGTAGCCCTTCGCCGTCAGCCGGTGACTTGGGAGTAGGCGATCACGTCCGCCGCGGGCGGGGCAACCACATGGAGGTGCTCGCCCCAAGCTGAAAAGGCGGTGGTCTGGTTGATCGGCTTGACGTTGGTGTTCTCAGAGAGCGGGAGGGGGGGCCCACTGGCCGGGACGACAAGCTGCTCCGAGATCTTCTGGCCGCTCACCGATTCGGTCCAGCTGAGAACCTTCACCTTCACGCCTCCGACGGTCGAAGAGGTCATCTTGACCGCGTCGGAGCTGGTCGGGAGGAGGCTGTCGGGGAGCGAGGACATAGTGTCGGCCTGGAAGAGTTGTTTGTACTGCTTGGAGCCTGCCTTGTCCTCGACCCAGTGGTGACCGACCCGCCCGACCTCCTTGTCTGTGAGGCCCAGGAAGGTCTTGAGCCCCGAGGGGTTCCCGGTGAAGTAGGCAGCCGTCGGGGTTATGCGGATCGAGGCGGTAGCCGAGAGGTGAGTGATCGACTCGTCGGCCGACTTGCTGCCTATGTCGCCGGCGAGGATTTCGACACCGTTCTTGCCTTTTTGGTGCCGGTGGATCACTACCCGGACCGTCCCCTTGGCCAAGACGGCCTGGCGGATCGCCTTCACAAGCGCCGTCTCGGCCGGGCTGTTGTGGGCCGGCGGGGCACCGCAAGCCGTCAAGGCCAGGGCGAGGCCGCCGGCGACGGCAAACGTGCCAGCCCGCCGGAGCGCCTTTGGGGCGCGCCCGGGAGGTGACCTTCTTGTCCTGACCATGGCTACCAGCTGACTGCTCCTTCTCTAGCGCCCTTGATGTGGCGCCCGACCATCATGGCATGGCCCCACGCTGTGATACAGCCCGGGCGGCAGTGGCGAGGCCGAGGTCTGTCCCCCCGAGCAGGAAGCCGGCGGCGAAGGCGTCACCAGCTCCGGTCGTGTCCACTACGTCGCAGCGGTGCGCCGGGTGCAGGGCCCCGTTGACGGCCACCCCCCGTCGTCCCAGCTTGGTGATGACGGTGGGGACCATGGAGAGATCCGTGAGCGCGGCCTCCTCTTCAGTGGCGAAGACGACCTTGGGCCGGACCTCGCCGAGGAGGGCCGCGACCTCGCCCATTCCCGCGGCGCGGAGCACCGTGAGAGAGGAGAGGTCGACGCTGGTTCGTTCCACCCACTGGCGCGCTCGGAGCGACGCGCCCAGTACTGGGCCGGCGGCCAGCGAGTAGAGGGGGAGGTGAAGCCAGGAGCAGCCCTCAAACCATTGGGGGAGGAGCTCGTGCGGCCCAAGAGACGGCGAGACCCCCCTATCGGTCAGCATGCTCCGCTCGCCCTCGAAGCCTGACAGCGAGACGACGACGCCGGTGTGGGCCACCTCCGAGCCGACCACAGGCCCGACCACCTCGACCCCGCGCCGTGCGATCTGGTCGAGGACCATGTTGCCCACCGGGTCGGCTACCTGCTTGGCCACGAGCCTGGCTCTGCCCCCGAGGGCAGCCACCCACGCGGCCACGTTAGCCGCCTGCCCGCCTGGGCCTGCCGTTATATCGGAGTAGGTGTCGGTCGCTCGCTGGAGGGCGCCCGAACCCGTGACGACGACATCGAGCAGCAGGTCGCCAAGGGTACAGATCATCCTGCCATCCGCGTGGTTGCTGTCCCTAGGGCCGAAGCCTCACTTCGTCAGTTCGTTGGCCCAGGCTTCGGCTCCTGTCGTGACCTTGTGCCCGGTGGACGCGGCCTCGTCTATAGCCAGGCTTACCAGGTGGTCTTGGCTGCCCTCGGCGAGAGGGTAGGGCGCCGGCCCCTCGTCCCTCGCCCAAGCAGCGGTTGCCGTCATGATCGCCGCGTCGGCTATCTCGTCGTCCATCAGGCGGGCGCCCAGGAACTCGTTACGGTAGACGACCTCGCCTTCGAAGGAGATGTGCTCGGTGTCGTAACCGTCCATGTTCAAGTCGTAGCCGAGCTGGTAGCGCTGGAGCTCGGAACGCAGGATGGTCCGCTGTCCCGCCAGGCGCACGACGGAGTCGTCTGTGATCTCGCCCCTGCTCCCTCGGATGAGGATGCGCCTGAAGCGGAGCTGGTTGTGCCACTGGTTGTCGGTGAAGTCGTACAGGCCCGACAAACCGTCGCCAAAGTCCACGGTGGCTAGCGTCGTGCGCGCTTGTTTTTCCGTATTGTCGTCCGTCCAGCCTTGACGGGTGAGGGGGTCGACCAAGGGGGAGGTGAAGACGGACGCCGAGACGCTGACCGGCCCTGCGCCCGCGCCGAGCAACCTCCGCATGAGCGAGACGGCATGGTAACCGTGGGTCGAAGAAACGTGTACCGAACCGGCTCGCCCGATCACACCCCGGTGCACGAGCTCAGACCTGGCCGCGTGGCCCGGGTAGAGGTGGTACTGTTCGGCGACCTGGACCTTCTGGCCGGCGCCGACGGTGGCCCACAAGGCTCGCATGGCCGGAAGGTCGAGTGCTGGAGGGGTCTCCGTGAGCACCGGCACTCCCATCTCCACGAGCGTGCTCACGATGTCTGGGTTGACTGTCCTCGGCACGCAGGTTATGACGAAGTCCGGGTGGGCCTTGCGCACAAGCTCCTCTGGCGCCAGATAGGCCGGCACGCCCCAGTCCTGGGCCACCTTTTCGCCCGATTCTGGCCGGTGCACTGCTGCCCCCACCAATTGGAGGCGCTCGGGGACCTGCTTGGCCACCCTGACGAGGATCTGGGCGCGGTAGCCGCTGCCGACGATGCCAAACGTCCCTGCCGTTGTCATTTTCGCCTAACCTCCAAGAGGTGCAGGTTAGCGACCGGCGCCCGCTCGGGTCTACTGGCCTCCTGGTGAGCCCTGTGTGCGTGGGTGGTTCGCCCATCGGGGGTAGCCCAGCGGCCTTCGGCTACGAGGTGCCAGCGGAGCGGGCCCACGCCACCGTCCGAGCGACCTTCGAGAGCGGCGTCAATTTCCTTGACACTTCCAACAATTACGGGGACGGGGAGAGCGAGCGGCGCATCGGCAAAGTCCTCGCGGACCGCGGCGGCCTTCCGGAGGGCTTCGTGCTCGCCACCAAGGCCGACCGCGACCCGGCTACGGGCGATTTCAGCGGGGAAAGGGTCCGCCTTTCGGCGGAGGAAAGCCTGGGGCGCCTGGGCCTCGAGCGTTTCCAGCTCTATTACCTCCACGACCCCGAGTACGTGAGCTTTGCCGAGGCCACCGCACCGGGAGGGGCGGTCGAGGCCATGGTGGCCCTCCGGGAGGAGGGCATCGCCGAGCACATCGGCGTGGCGGGCGGCCCCGTCAGCCTGCTGCTCGACTTCTTGGACCTCGACGTGTTCGAGGTCGTCCTCACCCACAACCGTTTCACGCTCGTCGACCGTTCGGCGGAGCCCCTGCTCGAGGCCGCGGCTGCTCGCGGGATCGGCGTCGTAAATGCCGCCGTCCACGGCGGCGGGATCCTCGCCCGAGGGGCGTCCTACACGGACCGCTACGCGTACCGGCGCGCCTCGCCCGAAGTGCTCCGGCGCATCGCCACCATGGAGCAGATATGCGAGCGGCGGGGGGTGCCCTTGCGCACGGCGGCCCTGCAGTTCTCGCTTAGCGAGCCGCGTTTTTGCTCGACCGTGGTCGGCGTCTCCTCGCCCGAGCACGTGCAGGACCTGGTCGAGATGGCGGGCACCGAGTTGCCTGATGACCTCTTCGAGGAGCTGGCCCCACTGGCGGCGCCGCGCGAGCAGTGGCTCGGTTGAGCCCCGCCCCGTAACGTTTTTAGCTGCTTCCCGCCGGTGCCCTATGTCTAGGTGGCGCCGCCGGCAGGCCTCCCGGGCCACCAAACGCCGTGGGTAACAGCGCCGGCGTAGCCGGGGCCGGCGAGTGCACCGAGTGCGCCGGCGTGCGCCGAGAAGCTGCGCCGGCGGCACGGAGAAGCTGCGCCGGCGACACGGAGAAGTTGCGCCGGCCGCGCCGAGAAGCTGCGCCGGCCGGCGTTCCGGGTGCAGTCCGCTCTTCTCGGTGCACTCCGGGCCCGCCTAGCGACGCCAAATGTGCCAACAAAGCGCCGGTGCACCGAGAAAGTGCGTCGCCGCGGGTTCTGGGCGCAAAGCCCGTGGTACGCGGTGCCTCGATAGGGCGACGTTCGGCAAAGGCGTGAGCGTCAATAGCTGCACGCGACGACTGAACCCCGGCTCCGTCGCGATGGGCTCGGATCTGCGACGATCTGTAGGTGGCTGAGCTTTTGGTGCTGAGTGAGGAGGCGGTCCGCCGGGCTTTGTCCCTGGACGAGCTATCAGAGTCGCTCACGACGGCGCTCATCTCGCTGTCGTATGACAAGGTGTCGGTCCCGCCCCGGATCGCGGCGCGCAGCCAGGCCGGGTTGCTCGGCGCCATGCCCGGGTACGTGCCCGACCTCGGCCTTGCCGCCAAGCTCGTCAGCATTTACCCTGCCAACCCGGAGCGGGGCCTGCCGGCGCACCAGGCGCTCGTGGCCGTATTCGACGAGGCGACCGGCGCGCCCGTCGCAGTAATGGGCGGGACCTACATCACCGCCATACGAACGGCCATGACGGTCGCCCTCGCGGCGCGATCCCTCGCCTGCCAAAGCGCGTCGGTGGCCATCATCGGGGCGGGTACCCAGGGCGAAGCCCATCTGGTGGCGTTCCGCCACCTGCTGGCCCCGGCCCAGGTCCGCATCGCGTCGCGACATGAGTCGAGAGCCGCAGTCCTCGCCGGCAAAGACCCGGGAGCAGTGGCGGTTGGCTCTGTCCGGGAAGCGGTCGAGGGGGCAGACATCGTGTGCTGTTGCACCGATGCCCAGGAGGCAGTGCTGGAGAACGGGTGGATCACGCCGGGGATGCACGTCAGCTCGGTGGGAATGGGCCCGGAGCTGCCGCTCGAAGTGCTGGACCGTTCTCGTGTGTTCGTGGAAAGCCGCGCCGCGATCCTGCCACCGCCTGCTGGTGCCACTGAACTGCAGGGGCGTGACCCGGCGTCGCTGGTCGAGATCGGCGCCGTCTTCTCCGGGCGGGCGGCTGGTCGTAACAGTGACGAAGAGGTCACGATCTTCAAGTCGACCGGCCACGCCGTGGAAGACGTCGCCGCCGCAGCTGTAGTAGTCCGGCGCGCGCGCCAGCTGGACGTCGGTATTGCCATCTGAATCCGAAGGATGGAGCTCTCTTGGAGGGACAGCAGCAACGCGCCAGGACGACGCTCGGCGGGAGCTGTACCCGTTTGGGCTTGGCCAGGCGCGCCAGGATGCCTGGAAGGGCTACGCCGGGCCGGGATCAGTCGAGCCCCTGACCACCAGGGTCCCCTCGTGATGGCGGGTGCCACCACCTACGCGAGCGCCGTCTATCATCGCAAATAGGTCGCTCACCGCCGTAGCACCCAGATGTTCGAGTTCCATATCGATGGTCGTCAGGGCGGGGTCCGTCTCCAGGGCGAAAACCGTCCAGTTGTCGTAGCCTGTTATGGCCACATCGTCGGGGACCTTGCGGCCGGTTGCTACGACGGCCTCGAGCACGGCGGCCGCGAGCTGGTCTGATCCGCAGGCGATGGCGTCGAGCTCAGGGGCGGCGGCGAGGAGCTCTCGGGTCGCCTGGCGGGCCCAACGTTGCGACCACGGTCCGTACGCGATGTCGCCCATGAGGTGCAGGCCGTACTCGTCGAGGGCGTGGGTGAGGCCAAGGACCCTCTGTCGGACCGCTGAGGCATACTTGGGCCCCGTGATATGGGCTATGCGGGTCCGGCCGAGGTCGACCAAGTGGTTGACGATGGTCCCCGCGCCCGCGAAATCGTCAACGAGATGGACGACGTCGCGCCTGTGGGTCGTCGGTCCATAGACATAAACGCACGGGATTTTTATCGCCCCAGTTATCGAAGGCGTTTTGCCTTGGTTATCGCCCACGATCAGCAAGCCGTCGACGTTGCGTTGGCGGAGCGGGGTAGCGAGGTCGGCAAGGCGGTCGACGAACCCCCGGGCATCGGCGATAATGGCTGAGAACTCCCGTTGCTCGAGCACGGATTGCGCCCCAATGACAATGGGCATGGCAAACCGGTGGACCAACGGGTCTCTCAAAAGGACCCCAATTATGCTGCTCCGCCCGCTCACCAAACTCTTGGCGACAAGGTTCGGCGCGTAAGAAAGCTCCCTCGCCGCCCGCAAGACCCGCTTTCTGGTAACCTCGGAAATGCGGTCCCTCCCGTTGACCGCCTTCGACGCCGTGGTGAGGGACACGCCGGCCAGACGGGCCACCTCTGTGAGCGTCGGTGGCCGGCCCGTTTGCACGAACCAAGCATAGGTCCCACCGCGAGACCCGGCGCTGTCGCCGCGCTGTTCCTTGGCAGTCTCCGGTGAGGAAGCGCTGCCGCGGCTATGGGAGCCCGGTTAAGAGCCTGACCTCGCCAGGTCGCGGCCAGTCCCCGGCCAGTCTTAGGCCTCCCTTCCTCTCAAACCTCGCGCTCATTCGAGACCGCGCCTTGACTTCGCGTTCTACCTGGGGTAGCGTTTCCTCAATGCAGTGGCCAGGGGGCCGACCCATCTGCGAAGAGATGTTTCCGACTTGTTCACTCGACCAAGGAGGCCGAGCCCATGGATCAAGGCAGCGACTCGACGTCAGAGGGCCCAGCGGAGGCCTCTGCCCCAGCCGTCGGGGGCGGCCCGGTCTCCCCGACGAGCGTAGCCCTCGGGCGCTTTTGGCCGCTCGGCCTGGGAGAGGTGGTTCTGGCGGAGGGCTCGGCATTTGGCTTCTGGCAGCGACGCAACAGCACCAAGACGCTTCCTCATTGCGTCGAGCAAGTTGTGGCTTCAGGAGCCGTACGCAACCTGGCACGTGTTGCCGACGGCCGAAGCGGCGAAGCGCCTCACGAGGGGATGCATTTTTCGGATTCCGACATTTACAAGGTGTTGGAAGCCGCGGCTTGGGACAGTGTTAGAGGGGCCAGCACTCAGGTAGCCGACTTTGTGGCCGAGGTGACCGGCCTGATGGAGCGCGCTCAACGCGCGGATGGCTACCTCAATTCGTGGGTCCAGGGCCAGCACCCCGACCTGGCCTGGAAGGACTTGCGCTGGGGCCACGAACTCTACTGCTCAGGCCACTTATTGCAGGCTGCCGTGGCCGCGCAGCGCTCAGGTCGCGGGCACCGTCTGGTCGCCGTGGCCAGCAGGGTCGTCGAGCACTTGCTCCAGACGTTTTCCGCCGACGACGGCGATGGGCGGCTCGTGGGTGTATGTGGCCACCCATTGATCGAGACGGCGCTCGTCGAGTGGTACCGCCTGACCAGCGATGCGGCCGCGCTCCGGTTGGCTCAGCGTCAAGTGGACCTCCGCGGTAGGCCGGATGTCGAACTGCCGGCGTCTGGCCTGCTCGGTGACCGTCGCTTCCCCTTGTCGTATTTCTTGCACCATGCACCCGTACGCAAGCGGTTGTCGGCCACGGGTCACGCCGTGCGCGAGCTTTACTTACAAGCGGGCGCCGTGGACGTGGCGACCGAGACCAGAGACGAGGAACTGCTGAGCGCGTCCGAGGCTATCTGGGAGGACCTCTTCAGAGCGAAGACCTACGTTACCGGCGCACATGGCTCCCGGCACCGCGACGAGTCGATCGGCGACGCGTACGAACTGCCGAGTGATCGCGCTTACGCCGAGACGTGTGCTGCGATCGCGAGCTTCCAGTGGAACTGGCGGCTCCTGCTGGCCACCGGCCGGGCCCGTTATGCCGATGCAATGGAGCATGTGCTCTGGAACACGATCGCCGGAAGTGTCTCCCAGCAGGGGACGGAGTTTTTCTACTCCAACACCCTGCACTTGAGGACCGACCACGACAGCGCCGACGAGGACTCGCCCCGCCATCGCCTGCCGTGGTACCAGTGTGCCTGCTGCCCGCCAAACCTGGCGCGCCTGTTGGCTAGCATCCAGGCTTACTTGGTGACTCGCGACGCCTTAGGGCTCCAGGTGCACATGCCCTTCGGCGGCAGCGTGTCCACAGAGGTCCCAGGAGGAGCGGTGGAGCTCACTGTCCGGACCGGCCATCCCTGGGAGGGGACAACGGAAATAGAAGTGACGCGCTGCAGCGCCGCGGGGAGCTGGGAGTTGTCCTTTCGGGTTCCCGAGCGGGCAGAGAAACAAGACATAGGGCTGACCCTCAACGGCCAGCCTGTCAACCCCTCGTGGGATGGCTCCTACTTGAAAATGACCAGGCGCTGGCAACCGGGCGACCGCGTGCAGGTATCCGAGCCCATGCCGGTCAGGGTACTGAGGCCGCACTGGAGGGTTGACGCAGAACGCGACTGCATCGCGGTCCAGCGAGGCCCCTTGGTCTACTGTCTCGAGGCGGAAGACGTGGAGGAAGGTACGACCATAGAGGACGTCGCCCTGGACCATGCCCGGCCGCTCGAGCCCACCGGGGAGGTGCCCTCCGGCCTTGAGGGCTACGTAAAGGTGGCGCTCATCGCCCAGGGAGCACGCGTCGACGGTTCTTCCCGTGAACTCTACGAAAGCGCAGGCAAGAACCCGCCGAGCAGCGAACCGCAGGCTTTGACCCTCGTGCCGTATTTTGCGCGAGGGAACCGTGCTATGACCGCAATGCGGGTCTGGTTGCCGGCTGCTCGGCAGGGCGGCTCAAAGTGAAGGGCGCGCACCAGGGCGAGTGGAGGCTCGGTCTACCTGAGGCAGGGGGCCGCCTTGCAGGCCCTATTCCGCCGAAAGTAGGTAGCTGGGCGAAAGAGATAGGCCGCGACATGGGCATCCGCGCAAGGGAGGGGCCAACTTGGCTCAGGCCGATATGAACGCGGGAGCAGCCGCTCCAGCAGCTATTGCTGCAACCGCGGGACAAAGACCTCGAGGCGACGGTCGTGCAAGTACACACCGGGCTGTGCACCTCACAGCCTGGCGCCGGAGGCAAATCGCGGGCTGGCTGTTCCTGACCCCCGCGATCGCGTACATACTTTTCGCATTTGCCCTGCCCATTGTCTACAACGTAATGTTGAGCTTCGAGGAGACCTCGCCCGCGACGATCGGCGACTTTACCGCCCCGTTCGCCGGGCTCGCTAATTATCGTTTCATATTGAATGACCCTACAAGCACGGCCGCAATCGTCCACACTTTCGAGTTTACTGCGGGTTCTCTCTTCGGCCAGTTCGTAATCGGCTTCGCGCTGGCCTTGCTGTTCACCGTCAGGTTCCCGGGAAGGACGCTGGGGCGCTCGCTCGTCATCATCCCCTGGCTTATCCCGCTCTTCGTGACCGGCGTCATCTTCAAGTTCTTGTTCCAACTCGAAGGTGGTGCCGTCAATCAACTGCTAGTGGACGTCGGCCTGGCTCGTCACCCCATCGACTGGCTGGACAACCCGCACCTGGCCCTGTGGACACTCCTCATCGCCAACATCTGGCTCGGTGTACCCTTTTTCACCCTCCTGCTCTACAGCGCGCTCCAGGACGTGCCGGTGGAGGTCAAAGAAGCGGCCCTCATGGACGGGGCTGGCCCTTGGCAGAGGCTCCGCCTTGTCATAGTGCCGATCATCCTGCCGGTCATCGAGGTCACGTTTCTCCTCGGGTTTGTGTTTACCGTGAAAGTGTTCGACCTTGTCATCGCCCTTACTGGAGGTGGCCCGGCTAACGCGACCCAGCTCATAACGACGTGGTCGTACAACCTTTCGTTCCAGCAGTTCTCCTTCGGCCAAGGCGCGGCGCTCAACAACGTGCTGTTGTTGCTGGCGGTGATCTGCGCGCCGCTGTACCTGTTGCTGAGTCGGGACTCGTTGAGGCGCAGTTCTGGGGCGGCAAGATGACCCACTTGCAGAGGTCGAAGACTCTGCGGTGGCTCTGCACGCTCGCTACAGCAGCTGCCCTCGTCATCGTGCTGTTCCCTGTGTACGCGGTTATCGTCGGCTCGTTCGAGTCGACCCAGACCCTCTTCAGTGGCACGTACTATTGGTTACCGCACGGTGCGACACTGGATAACTACCGGACCGTCATTCAGGCACAATCAGGCCATGTGCTGACAAGCCTCATCGTCGGCGTCGGGACGGCCGTGCTGGCCCTGATCGTGGCCGCCCCAGCGGCCTACGCGCTCGCGAAGTACCGGCTGCGGGTCACCGTCATCCTGGTCAGCTCGCTCCTCGTATGCCAGATAGTCCCATCCATTGTCCTGGCGACCTCGTTGTTCATAGTCTTCCATTGGACTCACTTGGTAAACTCCTACCCGGGGCTCATTATCGCCGACGGGACTTACGCCATCCCCTTTGCCATCCTCGTGCTACGGGCGTTCTTCTTCAGCCTGCCCAACGAAGTCATGCAAGCGGCGAGAGTCGACGGTGCCTCCGAGTGGCAGACGTTCCACCGAATAGTGGTCCCGCTGGCACGGTCAGCAGTCATAACCGTCGCCGTCTTCGCTTTCTTGAGCGGTTGGGGAGACTTTATATTCGCTTTGACCATACTGAGCGGCTCAGGCATAGAGCCGATCACATTGGGAATCTACACCTACCTCGGGAACTATTCGACAGACTGGGGCGCCGTGATGGCCTCAGGAGTGTTTGCTATGGTGCCCGCCGGGGTGATGCTGGTGGCAGCTCAGCGATATATTGCATCCGGCCTCACGGCGGGTTCGGTGGTGGGTTAGCCATGGGACCGGTACCGCTCCTCCAAGTGGTGGTGCCAGTAAGACGCATGCAATCCCACGACCCGAGAGACCGAGGGGGGTGATAGATGAACTGGAGACGGCAAGATGACCGCTGTTGCCTCGCAGCGCTTGGCTAAATTCGTTGGTCCGCTAATACCCACAAAAGGAGAGATACGCCTTGAAAATATTGACGAGAAGCCGGCGAGGGCTCGCAGCCCTGGCAGCCGCAACGATTGCCGTGACCGGGTTATCGCAAGTGAACGCTTTCGCCGCGACCAAGATAACGCTGACAGAGGAGGACTACTTCAACACCCCTGGTCAGCTGAGCGGGTTAGCCTCATACACGAAGCAGTTTGAAGCTGCGCACCCCGGTGTGACCGTAAAAAGACAATATGTGCCCTTTGCGAATTTGGACACGAAACTCCTGACCCAAGCTACCGGCCACGACCTGCCCAACCTGCTGGCCGTCGACAACCCGTTCGTGTCAACCATGATCTCGACAGGTCAGGTGGTGCCTATGAGCGGTATGAAAGGCTTTAGCACCAAGGGGTATTACCCGGCCGTGATCAATGAAGGGCTGTCCAATGGCAAGTACTACAGCCTCCCAGTGGCCGGCGCCAACTCGATCGCGCTGATCTACAACATCGCGATGCTCAAGGCCGCGCACGTGAACCCTCCGAAAACCTGGGCTCAGTTGGTGAGCGCTGCCAAGGCCCTAACAACGCCGAAACGTTACGGGATTGCGTTGACCTGTGAGGCCGCAGAAGACACCACTTGGCAATGGGAGCCGTTCTTCTGGAGCAACGGGGGCAAGGGCACGTTCGCCAACGTCGCCTCTGCGCCAGGAGTACAGGCACTGAGCCTCTGGAAGCAGCTCGTAACCGACGGTTCGGCTTCCAAGGCCTGCCTCAACTGGAGCCAAACTCCGGCCGCGTCGAGCCAGTTCATCGCCGGCAAGGCCGCTATGATGGTGAATGGCCCCTGGAACTTCCCGACGCTCAACTTGAACCATATGTACTATGGTAAGCAGTTCGGGATCGTCCCTGTCCCGGTCCGTGTGCCCGGCCAACACGTAGTCGTGCCGTTGGGTGGGGAGGACTGGATGATCAGCAACAGTGCTGGCAGTGCAGCGCAGCAGTTGGCCTTCGAGTACATCAAGGGCATGCAGACGCCCGCTCAGGAGTTGAAGCTCGCGAAGGCCTTTGGCTACTTGCCAGGTAAGATCGCCGTGGCGAAGACCTACCTCAAGCAGGTAGGCCCTGAGTGGAAGGTCTATATCGACCAGACCCTGTATGCCCGTCCACGTACTCTCGGCTTGGGCGTGAAGTACCCCAAGATCTCTCAGGCCGTGTGGACAGCTATACAGGCCGCACTTTCGGGTTCGCAGTCCGTGCAGGCCGCGCTGAAGACTGCACAGAGCCAGATCAACACCATCCTGAAGAGCTAGGAATGCCTGGCAGGCACGGAGCGAGGTGGTGCTCCGTGCCTGCACTTCCCGTCCAATAGGCAAAGAGCATCGTGGAACGAGGCCCGGTGCCGCCAGTGCCAGCTACCCTGTGCCAGCGGTGCCGGGCCTCCCCGCGACGCGGACGCGGGGCGTGTCGGGGCGGTTGGGCCTACCTGCTTCGGGTGTTGCCGCTGTTACGCCGGCCCCAGGACAAGCCCACCACGAGCAACCCGACAAGAGCCAGGCCGCCTACCAGCGCGGCCCCGGTGCTGCCCAAACCACCCAAGGCCCCGCCTACCGCTGAGGGCCGGTTGGCCGAACCACCACCTTTCGTCGGTCCCAGTGCGGTCGAAGGAGCGGCGACCGCAGAGGTGGAAGTGCCGTTAGAGGTGGCCGTCGTGCTCGGCGAGCCAGCCGAGGAGGTGGAGGTAGGGGCGGGGCCGGAGGTGGTCGTTGAGTTCCCCTCCACTGCCGCCGTGGTGGGGGCGGCGGTGGTCGAGGATGCCGTCCTTGCCTGCCCATCCGAAGAGACGGCTGCCTGGGCTACGTTTTCCGCAGCCTGGGCGCCCGGGCAACCGGGCGTGGGGGTCGCCGCCACTACCGGTGGCAGCTGGGGTGCCTCGGGGATGCCGAACAGGGTGGTCGGTATGGCGTTGGCCATGGCAGTCTGGCCTGCCGGGTTGGGGTGGAGGTTGTCCGCGTTGAAGTAGGGGGCATAGGGCAACTCCGGCTGGCACTGCCCGTTGTAGACGTCTCCGACTACGGCTGCCAGGTTGACCACGCCATTGAAGCCGGCCGCGGGGCTCATGACCCATGAGTCGACGGCCTCCAGGGTCGCCTGCTCGGCTGGACCCCACTCCTCGGGCCGGCACGAACCCGGCTGAGTGCAGGGCGGAGAGGTCTTGCGAGGCAGAAGAGGTATGCCGTAGACCTCGAGGCCGGCTTCGTGCACCTGCGCGATGACTTGCTTCATCCCGGCGATGATCGACGCCGCGCTCCCATATGGGGGGTTGTTGTCGGTGTAGCTGAACCAGATGTCGTTGGTCCCGAGGAGGACCACCACCGCCTTGACGCCGGGTAGTTGCAAGGCGTCGCGGCTCAGGCGCCCCACCCCGGCCACGCCCCCGCCGATGTCGGCATAACTGTTCTCCCCGCCGCTCGCGTTACGTCCAGGAGGGAAAGGGGTGAGGGTGTTGCCCGAGATGCCCTCGTTGACCACCGCTACCTGCTCGCTCGGCGGTAGTTCGGAGATGCGTTGCTGTAGCGCCTCCACCCATGAGAAGCCCGTGTTCTCGTAGCCGAACCCGTCGGTGATCGAGTCCCCGAACGCGACCACAGTGCCCAGCGCCTGGCTCCCGCTCACCTCCACGGCCGACAGCCAACGCGTCCACCAGTCCGCCCCCGTGAAGACCGACCCGTTCAACGAACCGGTCTGGTTGCCCACCCCGTTGGGTGTGTAGTAGGCCATGGTCCTGCCCTGGCAGCAATAATGCACGCTCACGGGTGCCACACCAGGGGCCCACATGCTGACTACCAGGGTCTCACCCGCGTGCACGGCCAGGGAGGCCGGGTCGCTGGTCACGTCCTGGCCGGCAGGGATGGTGACCGAACCCCTCCCGGCGAAGGTGACTGGCACCAGCGTCCCTGGGACCGCCGCGGCGCCGGTCGTACCCGCCCTCTCACCCACGGTCACGGCACCGAAGGTGAGCGGTACCGGGCCCCACTGGTTGGACAGGCGCAGGCTAACTGAACGGCCGCCTACGGCAACCGTCGCCAGGTCCCTCACCGTCGCGTTGTCGGCTGCCACCTTCGGGAAGGGCTGGAGCAGCAGGTCCATGGGGGACGTCCACGCCGTCAGGACGGCGGGCGCGGCCGGGGTGGGGGACGAGTGGCCGGGAGAAGCCACGGGCACGCCGCCTGGCCCGGCTGCCCATGCCGCCGGCGTGACCGCACCGACCAGCAGCAAAAACAGCAAGACCGCCAGCCAAGCCGGCCGGAGGAACTTCATATCGCGCTTGGCTTGCTAATTGCTCTCACACCTCTATTTATTCATACTTGCCGCCGCCAGCGCTGGTTCCACAACCACGCGGTCGGCTCTCGTTGTGCATTTCCGGGCGCACCTGGTCGTTCCTCAGCCGGGCACGAACCATGACCTTGCAGGCCGATGAGGCCAGTGGCCCGGTCTGCTCCCGTGAGCCCATGAGCCTGCTGCCGGGCGCGGGGAGGGCCGAAGGTCACATCATCGGCCGGCTGGGCGGTCCTCTCAGTCCATTCGGTCATCCTTGGCCTGGCGCTCGGCGCTCAGAGTGTCCCGACGCGGTCTTTCAGGCGTTCTTCGACTCGCTGTCACCCGCCAGCCTTCCTCTACATTGCCACGCTTGACATCGTCAAAAAGGAGTTCGACAGTCCGCGCTACCGCGCCGACAAATGGGGCGCCGCCGTCCTGGGTTTCGCCATCATGGCCGCCCTGGCGATCTGGATCTGACCCGGATCCCGAGATTGTGTGAGCCCAATTGGCTACTAGCGAGCAGGGAAGCTCACCGTGACGGTCAAGCCGCCTTCAGGCCGGGCACTGACCTGGAGGCCGGCCCCGTGGGCTTTGGCGATGTCGGAGACGATGGACAGGCCGAGACCAAGCCCGTTCGGGCTGGCGGTCCGGTCCGGGCCAGCGCGTTGGAACGGCTCGAGGAGGCGGCTGAGCTGATCTGGCGGCACAAGGGGGCCGGTGTTGGCAACGGCGAGCGTCGCACCCGTCGTGCTGGCTGTAAGCTTCACCTTGAGACGTCCGCCGGCGACGTTGTAGCGGATGGCGTTGTCGACAAGGTTCGACACCAGCCGGTAGAGGAGGCGGTTGTCCCCTGGAACCTCGGCATAATCAAGGGCGGTCTCGACCTGTAGCCCTCTTGCCACCGCAGAGGGCCCGTAAGCGTGCAAGGCATCGTCGATTACGGCTCCAAGGTCGACGGGTTGTCGATGGTCGAGGCCGCGTTGGCTGCGGGCCAGGGTGAGGAGCGCATCTATGAGCTGCGCCTGGTCTTTTCCTGCGTCGACCGCCCCCTGGCAGGCGGCGCGGAGCGAGTCGAGGGTGATGTCGGGGTCCGCTAGCGCTACTTGGAGCAGGGTCTGGCTCAGCATGAGCGGGGTCCGCAGTTCGTGGGAGGCGTTGGCGACGAAGCGCCGCTGGGAGTCGAAGGCTGCTTCGAGGCGGCCGAGGAGCCCGTCGATGGTGTCGCCGAGGTCCTTCAACTCGTCGCCGGGACCGGCGAGCGCCAGCCGCTCGTGCAGGTTCCGCTCGGAGATCCGGCGGGTGGTGGTAGTCATGACTCGGAGTGGTCGTAGGACTCGGCCCGCGACGAGCCAGCCGAGCAGCGCGGATATCCCGATCATTCCGACCAGGACGATGCACGAACCGACGAGGAATTCGCGGGGGCCGAGCATTATGTGCCCAGGCAAGGTCACCGCCACGTGGCCGATCACCCGGCCCCGGCCGTCGCCTTGAGGTGACGGCCCATCGGTGGCCGGCCCAGAGCGGACAGGAGCCCTGACCAGATGAGCGGTCGCCCGGTCGATAGGGAGCTGGAACAAGACGATGAGGACGTAAGTCACGGCGACGAGCAAGACGCCTGAGGGGAAGAACACAGAGCAGTAGAGAGCGGTCAGGCGGAAGCGCGCGCTCCGCCGGCGCGGGTGGGGACCGAGGGCCAGGTGGCGGAGCCGCCGGCGCTGCGCCACGGGTCAGCCTGCGACCCGGTAGCCGGCCTTCGCCACCGTCTCGATGACCGGCGGGTCGCCGAGCTTGGCCCGGAGGCGGCTGATGGTGGTCCTGACGGCTTGGCTGAAGGGGTCGGCCGCCTCGTCCCAAACCCGTTCGAGGATCTCCTCGGCCGGCACTACGACGCCGGGTGCTGCCAGGAGGACCTCCAAAACGGCGAACTCCTTGGGGTTGAGCGACAAGGGGTGGCCGGCTCTCGTGACGGTCCGGTGGGACGGGTCGAGGACCAGGTCGCCGTGATTGAGTGTCGGAGGCAATGAGGCGCCCCGGCGCCGCGCGAGGGCACGGACGCGAGCCACCAGTTCCGCGAAGTCACAGGGCTTTGGGAGGTAGTCGTCCGCGCCGATACCGAGGCCCTCGACCCGGTCCTCCACCCCGCCGGCCGCAGTCAGCATCAGCACCCGGCTCGGTGACCCATCGGCCACTAGCGCCTTGCAGACGTCATCGCCGTGAACGCGCGGGATGTCGCGGTCCAGCACAACCACGTCATAGGTGGTAACCGCGACGTGGTCGAGGGCGTCCTGGCCGTCGAAGGCGACATCGACGGCCATGCCCACCTGGCGGAGACCGGTCGCCAGGGTCATGGCCAGCTTGGCGTGGTCTTCGACCACCAGTACCCTCATCGTCAACCTCCTACCACTTCGGCCGCCCAATTGGTGGTCGGCCGGCGGGCGGGCTCAGTAACTCCAGGTTGCCCGATCGCTTGTTGCAGAACCGTTACTGCGTTGCAGCCTTGCAACACCGGCTTTTGTACAACGCCGTCGTGAGCATCCCAACCAAAGAACATAGCGACCAGGCGGTGGCATCGGACCGGAGGGCGCCAGGTTCACGGGGAAAGGCTGGCCAGTTCTTTCGAGCCGTCCTCTTTACCGTGGCGCTCTTCGGCATGGGCGTGCTGGCGGCAGCCTGCGGGGGCGGTCCTTCGCGCCAACACGCCGTTGCGCGCCTTCGAAAGACGACTACGACTGTGCCGTCAGCGGCACAGGGCGGGAGCACCGCCAACCCCTCCAGCCATGCCCTCGCCTTCGTCAAGTGCATGCGAGCCCACGGGGACACCAACATGCCCGATCCCGTCATCTCCGGCCACGGCGTGCACATCACCGTTGACGTGAACGCCCCCCATTTCACGACTGCCTATAACGCGTGCAGGCACCTGTTACCGGACAACGGCGTCTCCAGGAGTACGATCACCCCTGCCGACCAGGCTGACTACCTGAAGGCGGCCGCGTGCATGCGCTCTCACGGGGTCCCCAACTTCCCCGACCCGGTGTTTTACGGCAGCAGCGTCAGATTCCAAAGCCGGTCGCCGATCGATACGGGCTCTCCCCAATTCAAAAGCGCCTTGGCGACCTGCCAGAAGTTGATACCGGCGGGTTTGCCCTACAGCAGTCACCGCGCTTCGTGAGCGTGGCTGGATGAGGGTCCTGGTTGTAGAGGACTGCCGGTCCTTGGCCGACCTCGTGGCCGAGGGCCTTTCGGGCCAGGGCATAGCCGCCGACGTGGCCTACGACGGGACCGAGGCGGCCGCCAAGCTCGGCGTCAACAGCTACGACGTGGTCGTGCTGGACCGGACGCT
This sequence comes from Acidimicrobiaceae bacterium, assembly GCA_027334785.1. Taxonomy (GTDB): domain Bacteria; phylum Actinomycetota; class Acidimicrobiia; order Acidimicrobiales; family Palsa-688; genus JAJZYO01. Next base: position 1,457 of record DAHWQF010000006.1, on the reverse strand, counting down.
CCCAGGCGTCCCGGGCGACACGCTCTGCCGCATGGTGAGCTCCGCGGACGAACGCTCGATGGTGCTCATGGTGAGCGGGGCCGCCTCGCCCGAAGAAAGGCTGTACGGGCTCGGCCTCGGCGCCGATGACTACCTGGTGAAGCCGTTCCATTTCCCCGAGCTCGTGATGAGGGTGCGCGCCCTGGCCCGCCGCCAGCCCCGTGCCCGGCCGAGGGTGCTACGCGCCGGCGGGGTCGAGCTCGACTGCTTGTCCCGCACCGTCACCCGTGACGGGGCCCCGCTCGAGCTACGGGCGAAGGAGCTCGCCGTGCTGGAGGCGCTCATGGCCGCCTCGCCCGGCTACCTGAGCGCCGAGCAATTGCTGGAGAAGGCCTGGGACGAGAACGCCGACCCTTTCACCAAGACCGTGGCGGTCACCATCGGCCGGCTCAGGCACAAGCTGGGCGAACCCCAGGTGGTACAAACGGCCATCGGGGTGGGTTACCGGATCGTGGGCTAGTGTTCCTGAGCAGCCTTTTACCCCTTGGTAATGACCGCTCAAAGACGAAGCATGCCCTCTGCCTCCCGAGCGGGTGCCTCGGGGTAATGTCAGAGCGGTGGCGAAGCTCAAGCTCGACCTGCACGACATCTACAACCGAGGCGACCTGATCGACCGGGCGCTCCAGGACATCATCAACGAGGCCGTCCGCATAAAGGCAAGTGAAGTCGAGATCGTCCCCGGCAAGGGCTCAGGCCAGTTGAAGAAGCGGGTGCTGCGGTTCCTCGGTCAAAAAGAGGTCAAGGCGCTCTACCACCGGGTGGAAAAAGACGAGGACAACTTCGGGCGGGTGTTCGTCCACTTCAGGTGGAAATGACAGGCTTTTTTGGCACCAACAGGTCCCTGCCAGTGCAATGAGCGGGCAGCACCACCTCGGGGCCTAGGTGCCCGGTCCGTACCGTGACCAGTGCTGAAAAGCCGTGCTCGGCGACTAGGGCGTCGCTGCCCCAACCTTCGAGCCCCACTCGGTTCGCCACCCTGGCGCCGTTGTGCGCCGGCGGGCGCTCCGCCGGCCCCTGGTCTGTGGCGAGCGCGTCGGTGACGTTGTCGACCAAAGTGGTGACGGTCACCTCGTCAACCGGCTGGAGAGGGATCTGCAGTCTCGGGGCGTCGGTCTGCCCGGTCGTCTGCAGCACTGCGGGCCAGTGGTCGTCACACATGGGCGGACCCTACCGTCTTCGTGCAAAGAAGGCCAAGACGTCGAAGAGGAACTTGCTAGCCCGTAGGGACCGGCGGGGTCGTTGCCGACGGGGGCGGGTAGATGTAGGGCGGACACCCCTACGACTTCGCCGCCCCTAACACTCGAGGGGCGGCGAAGCGGCGCCTGTAGTTCAGCTGACGGCGCTGGACGAAGAACTGGCAGCCCACGGGGGCGTGAAAGCCGCTCCTCGCGCCCACGGGGAGCCATAGCCGCCACCCG
>DAHWQF010000069.1:3762-11053 GCA_027334785.1 Acidimicrobiaceae bacterium | reverse complement strand
TCCTCTTACCCTGCTCCTCCGCGTACAGCTTCATCTCTTCGCGTTGGCTCCGGGATTTCATGACCTATGGAGGGTCAGACAGGATCGGGACGCTGGTGCCTGAGCCGGTGTTCGCTCTCGTGAAGGAGAAGTACTCATGAGTAACGCGGCCGGGCACGGGGCGGCGGTGCCCGAGACCGAGGCGCTGCTCCAGCGCGTCTCGGGGATGATCGCCGGGGCGCGCGCCTTGCCGCTGTCGTCCTCGGTGAAACTGGACAACAAGGAGGAGATCCTGGAGCTCCTCCGGGAAGCGGTCGAGCGGCTCCCCGAGGAGCTGCGCGAGGCGCGCTGGATGTTGAGGGAGCGTGAGGAGTACCTGGCTGCGACCCAACGCCGGGCCGACGAGCTCGTCGAAGCGGCCCGTTCGGAGGCCCAGAGGCTGGTCCAGCGCACCGAGATAATAAAGGAGGCCCAGGCGCAGGCGCGCCGGCTCCTCGAGGAGGCACGCGAGGAGGCCAGCCGGATGCGCCTCGAGGCCGAAGACTACGCCGACCAGAAGCTGGCGCAGTTTGAGATCGTGCTCGAGCGCACCCTGAAAACGGTCGCGTCCGGGCGCCAGAAGCTCGCTGGCCTACCCGAGGGGGCGGGCGCCGCGCCAGGGGATGAAGCCTCGGGGGAGCGCGGCGAGGGTGACCCGGGCGGTCCCGGTGGCCCGACGGGGAGCCCGTACGACCAGAGCGCCGGCGCCACGAAAAGTGGGGCAACCGGGGTGGGGGGCCTGGGCTCGGCCCTCGCGCCAGGAGCGGGGGCGAGGGCAAGCGGGGAGAGCACGCACCCCGGGGCGTTCCCTCGCCTCGAAGTGAGTGGCCTGGGTGGCCGGGGAGGCCGCGCGGGCACGCCACAGGGCATCCCCGAAGATGCGGAGGCCGCCAAAAAGCTGTTCGACCAGGACTCGACTTAGTGGCCTGGGCGGGCGGGCTGGCCTGACCCACAGAAGGGCCGGCGGGCCTCCGGCGCCACGGCTGTGGTCCGACTGTAACAGCACGGCTGCGGTCCAGCTGCAAGAAAGGTCGCCCGACGCGCTTCTCAGAGGCGGCGTCGGGAGGTAGTTGACAACGCTCCAGGCCTTTCCCAAAATCGCTGGGCCGGGATTACATGCGCCAGCAGTAGTTAAGTCCTGCCCAACGGCTGGTCGTTGTTGTTAAGCCCCGCCCAACTTCACGTTCTGGGCCGGTGCCGGGCGGGGTTTCCTTACATGGCGAGAAGGCGCTGGTCCTTGCGGTTCGTTCATGCGAGACACCAGCGGAGGGGAGGGGCACTGTTGCCTGAAGCAGGGCAACTCGCGGGCGCCGGTCGAGCTGAGCGGCCGGCGCGCGACAACCTCCGTTCGCCTCACAATGGGTACATGGGCCGCGATCGGTTTGTCGTGGCGCTTTCGGAACTGCGGGCGGGAGCCGAGCGCAGGGTGGTCCGAAGTGGCCGGCTGGAGAGCGCCCTTGTCGCCGAGGTGGACTGCCGGGTCCCGGCCGGTGCTGAGGCCGTGGCGGAGGTCGGCGTCCTTGTCTTCGACGGCGGTGTGTCGGTCTCGGGGACCGTCACTTCGGCCTGGGAGGGCGAGTGCAGACGGTGCCTGGCACACCTGGAGGGCCCGCTCGTCGTCCCGGTGAGGGAGATCTTCCGGCGAGGGGGCGGGCCCGATGAGGGCACTTACCCGATGACCGAGGACCACTTCAACCTGCGCGAAATGGTGCTCGACAGCTTGTTCGCGGCGTTACCCGTGCTCCCGCTCTGCCGAGAGGGCTGTCTCGGGCTCTGCCCCATTTGCGGGGCCGACCGAAACGTCTCGCCTTGCGGGTGCCAGCGGGACGAGGTGGACCCCCGTTGGTCAGCACTCGACGTGCTGCGGGAAAAGTGAGCCAAGCGGGCCGGGACCGGGCGGGCCGGCGACCAGGCGGGCCGGCGAACACGGTAACATAACTGCCCCGTGGCCGTACCCAAGAAGAAGACCTCGAAGTCCAAGTCCCGTAGCCGGCGTGCCAACGCATGGGTGCTGCGCACTCCCGCCCGCAGTATCTGCCCTCAGTGCCGCCAGGCCAAGGTGCCTCATGCCGTGTGCCCCAACTGCGGGTGGTACAAGGGCCGCCAAGCGCTCGACGTAGGCTGACAGTCGCAAAGGAGCGCGGCCAAACATGTGTCTAGATGACGACGGCCTGCCCGTGGCCGTCGACGCGATGGGCGGCGACCGGGCGCCGGACGAGATCGTGGCGGGCGCGTTTGAAGCGGCGAAGTCTCTAGGTGTGCGCGTGCTGCTGGTCGGGGAACCCTCATACCTGGACAGCCTGGGCCCCTGCCCCGGGGTCGAGTACCTGGCGGCCACCGAGACCGTGGCCATGGACGAAGACCCGGGGCGAGCTGTGCGTCAAAAGCGCGACTCTTCGCTCGTGCGTTGCGCCGAGGCGGTGCACGACGGTCGGGCCTGCGCCATGGTGAGCGCCGGTAACACGGGCGCTGCGATGGCGACCGAGGTGCTCCGGATGGGGAGGCTGCCGGGGGTGTCGCGGCCCGCCATCGCCACGCCGATCCCGGTGCCCGGCTCGACGCCAACGATCCTGATAGACGCAGGTGCCAACGTCGACTGCACGCCGGCGATGCTCGTGCAGTTCGCCCAGATGGGCCACGCGCTTGCGGTCGAGCGTTACGGCATGGAGTCCCCCCGGGTAGGCCTGCTCTCCATCGGCGAGGAAGCCACCAAGGGCAACGCTCTTGTGAAGGAAGCCCACGCCCGCTTGGGCGCGGGCGCCGCTGGTCCCCAGGTGAACTTCATCGGCAACGTCGAGGGCCGCGACGTCATGAGCGACCGCGTCGACGTGGTGGTCACCGACGGGTACACGGGCAACGTGGTCCTAAAGACCCTGGAGGGCGGAGTCAATTGGGTCGTCCACGCCATCCTCCAGGCGCTCAATGCCAGCGTGGAGGTAAAGGAAGCAGCCAAAACCATCATGCCCGCCCTCTTGCCCATGGCAGGTGAGGTCGACCCGGAGACCACGGGGGGAGCGGTCCTGCTCGGCGTCAACGGGGTTTGCGTGATAAGCCATGGGTCCTCGAGTGCCCGGGCGATCGTCAATGCGATCAAGGTTGCCCACCACGCCGCCACTGAGAAGCTCGTCCAGCGGGTCGAAGCGGCCATCGCCTACAAGCCAGGGGGCCACGGAGCGTAGCGCGCGTTGGCGGCCGGCGGAGCGCAGCGGAGCGAGAGCCGGGCGGGCCATCCAGGGCCGGCAGACCTCTGGCCGGCAGGGATAAGCCTGGTCAAGTGCCCGTGGTACCTTGGCTTATGGCCTCGGAAACCGGACTTCAACAAGATATGCCTGGGCGAGAAGAAGTCCTCCAACTGGTGCAGGGTGCGCTTGCCGACATCTTGGAGGTGAGCCCGGAGAGCATTGCAGAGGGAGCGTCGTTCGACGACTTGGGCGCGGATTCGTTGGCGCTGATCGAGCTGGTGGAATCGCTGGAGAAGGACCTGGGCGCTCGGTTCGCCGGCTTCAGGGTCGAGGACGAGGACTTGGAGGACTTGAAGACCGTGCGCGACGCCGTCGACTACGTCGTGGCCCGGCTGGGGAGCGCCCGTTGAGGCGCAGGTACTAGGGCGGCGGTGCTGCTGGGAACCGACCTTGGTCTTCCAGGTGGGGGTCTTCCAGGTGGGGGTCTTCCAGGTGGGGGTCTTCCAGGTGGGCCGAGCAGTGAGGGCGCGGGTGAGCGCGCCGCCCTGGCCTCGCGCCTCGGTTGGCAGGTCCGGGACCATGGCCTGCTCGAGCAGGCCATGGCGCACCGCTCTTGGTGCGCCGAACACGCCGCCCAGGAGCCCAACGAGCGGCTCGAGTTCCTTGGAGATGCCGTACTTGGGCTGATCACAACCGATTACCTCTTTCGGTGTTACCCGGAGCTCCCCGAGGGTGAGCTCGCCAAGGCGAGGGCGGCGGTGGTCAATGCGGCTTCACTGGCGAGCGTGGCGCTTGAGGTTGATCTTGGGAGCGCGCTGCTGCTCGGGAAGGGCGAGGACGCTTCAGGCGGCAGGTCCAAGGCATCGATCTTGGCCGACAGCATGGAGGCCGTGATCGGGGCCATATACCTAGACGGCGGCTACGAGCTGGCCGAGGAGGTGGTCCTGCGCCTGGTCGCGGACCGCCTTCACGCCGCGGCCAAGGGCCCGGGTGTGGACGATTACAAGACGAGGCTCCAGGAGCTGTGCGCCAGGGACTTCGACGAGCCCCCCTCTTACCGCGTCACCGAGCACGGGCCGGACCACGCCAAGGTCTTCGAGGCCGAAGTCTTGGTGGCTGGGTGCTCTCGGGGCAAAGGCCAGGGACGTTCGAAGAAGCAGGCGGAACAGATGGCGGCGCGCTCCGCGTGGTCGGCTCTCAAAGGCGACGAGAACAGTGTGCGCCCCGTGGGCACCGGCTAGTCCCCTGCGCCTTCTCAGACGTGCCCGAGCTGCCCGAGGTCGAGACGGTGAGGCGGGGTGTTTCGCGCCACTACCTCGGGCGCAAGCTGCTGCAGCTCTCGGTGTTCGGCCCCCGGACCGTCCGGCGTCACGATCCCGGCCTGCTCGGCGCGCTGCGCGGCCGCACTCTCTGCTCGGTCGGTCGCCATGGGAAGTACCTCCTGCTCGGGTGGGACGACGGGCAGGTGCTCGTAGCGCACTTGCGCATGAGCGGCCAGCTCCTCGCAGCCAAGCCGAGCGAACCCCTCCTGCTTCACACTCATGCCGTCTTGCGCTTCTCGGGCGCTGGCGACCTCCGCTTCGTCGACCCCCGGACCTTTGGCGAGTTCTTCCTCGCCTGGACGGGCAGCGCTCCCAATTCTGCCGGCGGCGCTCGCCCGCCCCATGGAGAGGATGTCGCTTCGATGGCCGCCGAGGCGCAAGCGATGGCCCTGCCTGCGGAGCTGGCGGGGCTTGGCCCGGACGCCTTGGACGTGGGCCCCGCCCATCTCGGGGCGGCGCTCGCCGGGCGGCGGGCACCGCTGAAAGCTCTCCTGGTAGACCAGCGGGTCCTGGCCGGCGTGGGCAACATTTACGCCGACGAGATTTGCTTCGTAGCCCGTCTCCGGCCCGACCGGCCCGCCGGCGGCCTGCGCCCGGCGGAGCTTCGCCGGCTGGCTGCGGCTACGCACAGCGTGCTGACCAATGCCATCGCGGCCGGTGGTTCCACCCTCTCGGACCAGCGTTACCGAGATGTGCTCGGCGAAGCCGGTAGCTACCAGTTCGAGCACAAGGTCTACGGGCGGGCCGGACAGCCCTGCCTGAGTTGTGGCCGGCCCATCGAGCGGGCGACGATCGGGGCGAAAAGCGCCTACTTGTGCCGGCGTTGCCAGCGTTGAACAGCACGGCCGACGGCTCTTGGACGCGGGGGTAGCGCGCCAGCCCGGTGCCAGAAGCGCGAGATGTGCCGGAGGTTGGCCTCCCCCCCGAAGTATGTAGCAATGACCTCCTGGCCCAACCGGGTCCCGGCACATCGTTACGCTCTATGGCCGTGAACCCTCTCTCGCGATCTCTGCGCCAGGAACTCGACCGGCTAGCGCTGCCTTATGTCCATGTCGTGATCGACGAGGCGAAGGCCATCCGGCAATCGGTCATACATGAGACCAGGGCCGTCCGAGCTTCGCTCACCGACGAGGCCCGGGGGCTGCGCGAAGCGCTCACTGCCTCGATGGCCGACGAGGTGAGAGGCCTGCGTGAAGCCTTGACCGCCTCGGTGACCGACGAGACCTCGGCCGTGCGGGTCTCCCTCGCTGACGAGGCCCGTGGGCTCCGCGAGGCCGTCCTAGCCTCCCTGGCCGGCGAGGCCCGGGGGCTGCGTGAAGCCCTGACTGCCTCCCTGGCCGACGAGGTGAGAGGCCTGCGTGAAGCCCTGACTGCGTCGGTGACCGACGAGACCTCGGCCGTGCGGGTCTGCCTGGCCGACGAGGCCCGTGGGGCCCGTGAGGCTGTCGTGGCGTCCGTGGCTGGCGAGGCACGTGGTGTGAGAGAGGCGCTCACGGCCTCGGTCGTGGACGAGTCCCGCTCCACGCGCGAGCAGTTGGTGGCCTTGCGCGCTGACTTCGACCAGATGGGCTCCCAAGTGAAGGCGCTCCAGCGTGACCTCGTGGAGATGACGCGAATGCTGCGCATGCAAGGCGACGCTTCCGACCAGGTGGCGGAGATCTTGGGCCGGACCTTGACCCGCCTCTCGGCCGAGGTGGAGGCGCTGGCTGGCGCGCTCGACCGCTCGGGCGTGGCCTTAAACGGTGGCTGAGCTTGGCTTCTGGTAGGTTTTAGGCCGCATTGTGACAGCAGGAAAGCCTTGCGGCGCACCGGTCAAAGTGACCTTCGACATCATCTTGTTCGAGGGCGTCGACGAGCTCGACGTGGTGGGCCCCTTCGAGGTCCTGAGGCGAGCTGAAGCCCTTGGGGCTGGTCTGGGGGTGCGCCTGTGCGGCCGTGCGGGGACCGGGCCGGTGAGAGGGGCGTTCGGGCTGGTTTTCCAACCGGACTGCGAGTTCGTGCCTGGCGCGGCGGGGGTCGTGGTCGTGCCGGGTGGTGGCTGGGTGGCGCGGGCCGATGTCGGCGCATGGGCCGAAGTGAAGCGCGGGGACTGGCCGAGGCTCCTCTCCGAGTCAGCGACCGCCGGGTCGGTAGTCGCCGGCGTCTGTACCGGCGCGATGCTGCTCGCGCACGCCGGCGTGCTGCAGTCACACCGGGCGACGACCCATCACGACGCCCAGGCCGACCTCGCCATGCTCGGCGTGGAAGTCGTCTCGCAGCGGGTCGTGGACGAGGGGCCAGTCGTCACGAGCGGGGGCGTCACCAGTGGCATGGACCTCGCCCTCTGGCTGGTCTCCAGGTACTTTGGCGAGAGCTTGGCCGGTGTCGTCGCCGATGGCTTGGAGTACCCTTGGGCTGCGTCGGGACCGCTCGACGAGGCTCAGAGGGGTGCGGTCGCGCAACCAGCCTCCTGAGCTCGGACGGCGCACCCGGCCGGCCAAGGTTCCTTGGCCGGAGGCCGCCGCCCCGCTAGCTTGGCTACCAAGGGCAACTGGCTAGCTGGACAAGACGGGAGCGACGCATTGCTTTTGTTAGTACAAGACGCAGCTGTGGGCCTGCGGTTCGAGGAGGGAAAGGCAGGCATGCGCCGCTCCCATCTGTTTACCCGGCGAGTTTCCCCTTACTAAGCGTGTTCCTCAAGTCATTGACGCTGAAGGGCTTCAAGTCCTTTGCCGAGGTTTCCACCCTCGAGTTCGAGCCCGGGGTCACCGTGGTCGTCGGGCCCAACGG
>DAHWQF010000069.1:0-3662 GCA_027334785.1 Acidimicrobiaceae bacterium | reverse complement strand
CGCCCCGCGCTCGGCCGGGCCGAAGTTTCGCTCACGATAGACAACTCAGCCGGTTTGCTGCCGATCGATTTCACCGAGGTCAGGGTGACCCGGGCGCTTTGGCGCAACGGTGACTCCGAGTACTCGATCAACGGAGCCCCCTGCCGACTCCTCGACGTGCAGGAACTGCTTTCGGACACCGGCGTCGGCCGCCAGCAGCACACGATAATTTCTCAGGCCCAGCTCGACAGCATCCTCTCGGCGAGGCCCGAAGACCGCCGCGCCGTCATAGAAGAGGCGGCTGGGGTATCCAAGCACCGCCGGCGCAAAGAGAAGGCGGAACGCCGGCTGGAAGCGACCGAGGGTGCCCTGGTCAGGGCGCAGGACCTCCTTCGGGAGGTGCGCCGCCAGCTGCGCCCTCTAGAGCGCCAGGCTGAGGCAGCAAGACGCCACGCCGAGCTCACCGAGGAACTGGCGGGCCTGCGCCGCCACTTGTACGGCCGGGAGCTCGGAGCGCTCCGTTCGCGCTTGTCGGCGGCCGCGGCCGCGAAGGCCGAACTGGCGCGTTCGGTCGAGCAAACCGAGGCATCGCTCGCCCGCCTCGACGCCGCCGTGGTGGCTGCCGAAGCCGCGCTCGATGACGAGCGCGAGCGGAGCACCGGGGCCGACATCTCAGAGGCCATCTCGGCCGGCGAGGGCCTGCGCGGACGTGCCAACGGCCTGCTGGCCCTGGTTGGCGAACGCGCCCGGGCGGTTGAGCGAGAACGAGCCGCCGGTATCGACCGCGACGTCATAGCCAGCCTCGAGGCCGAGGCTGCTTCGCTCGCGACCGAACTGGAGGCCGCCCACAACGAAGCGGCCGGCCTCCTTCCCCTCGAAGAAGAGCTGCGCCTGGCGGAGGGAGCCCTCCAACGTGACGTGGCCCAAGTGGACGCGACCCTGGGGGCTGGCCCCCGAGCGCCGCAGCCCAAGGCCGCAGCCGCGCGCCTGGCAGAAGCCCGGGCAGAACTCGCGGCCCTTCGGAGGGCCAGCGCAGGGGCACAGCTGGGCTCGATCGACACCAGGGCGGCGACAGCGCGCGCCCGGCTGGCGCGCCTTTTGTCGGAGCAGGAGCGCGCCCGGGCCGAGCACGAACAGGCCGCGGCGCGAGCGGGAGACCTGGAGCAGGCGGCGCGAGCAGCGGCAGCCCACCTGGCCGAGGTCGAAGAAGAGCTCGTGATGACGCGAGAAGCGAGCCGGCGGGCCGATGGCGCCCGCCACCGTTGGGCGGCGCGAGCCGAGGCTCTGGCACAGGCCCTCGACGAGGCCCGGGCCAGGGCCGGTGCGCGCCGGTTGGCCGACCTCGACGGCGTGCTCGGCGCGCTGGTCGAGCTCGTGGAGGTCGACGAGGGCCTGGAGGCGGCTTTCGAGGCGGCCGCCGGCGAAGCCCTGGCTGCGGTCCTGATGGGCGACGAACAGGCCGCCCGCCGGGCCCTCGCCCACCTGAGCCGCGCCGGTACCTCGGGGGCCGTGATCGCCCTGGGCGCCGGCGTGCTGCCCGGGCCGGAAGCCGGCGGGGATGGCGCCATCGCGCCGGCTGCGCTGCCTCCGGGCGCGTCGTGGCTGCGGGGCCAAGTGCGTTCGGGCCAAGAGAGCGTCGACGAGCTGCTCGAGCAACTTCTCGGTAGGGCAGCGGTCGTGGAAGGGGGCTGGGAAGAGGCCGTGGACCTGGCGCTGGGGCGGCCGGAGCTCGTGGTCGTGACCCGTGCAGGTGACCGCTTCGCGGGGGGGATCTGGCGCACCGGCGCCTACGGCACCGGGGCGACGGGTGCCGCGCTAGATGAAGCAAGGACGGCACTGGAAGACGCGGAGTCGGCCTGCGAGGCCGCCGAACAGGCCCAACGCGAAGCTCAGTCTCGCCTGGGACCGGCCCAGGTAGCGAGCAGGCAAGCCACCAGGGCGCTGGAGGCAAACGCGACGGCGGCAGAGGCCGCCCGCCGGGCCTTAGAGCGTTTGCGCCACGACATCGCCGAAGCCGAGGCCGAGGCCGAGGCGATCGGCCGCGAACGGTCCCAGCTAGAGGCTCGTCAGGCGAGCGAGGCCCAGCGCCAAGAAGCGCTTCAAGCCCTGCTGCCCGCCCTCGAGGCGGCGTCCCTGGCCGAGGAGGCCAAGGCCCGCGAGCTGACCGAGGCCCGCGAACGCCTGGCCGAGCGCCGCAGTGCGCTGGCGACGCTCAGGCACGACCTCGAGGTGAGGGCCACTGGGATCGAAGAACGTCGGGGCGTCCTCGAGCGCCGGCGGGCCGAGGTCGAGCGGCGCCTGGAGGGCCACCTCGCCGAGCGCGAAGCGGCCGGGAAGCGGCGCGCTCAGCTTGATTCGACGCAGGCCGCCCTTTCCCGGTTGCGTGCGCTGGTCGAGGACAGGCTGGCAGTCCTCGAGGCAGCCCTCGGTCGGTTGCGCGAGCAGCGCAAGGCCGAGTCCGAGGCGCTCCGTACGGCCACGGAGGGACTGGAGTCACGCCGGCGCGAGCGTGCCGCCCTTGAGCGCGAGCTGCTCTCTTGCCGGGAGCGTCTCTCGCGGGCAGAGGTGGAGCAAGGCCAGGTCGCGGCGCGTCTCGAAGCCCTGACCGAGGCGGTCAGGAGGGACCTCGATTGTGAGCCCGAGGCACTTTTGGGCGCTGAGTGCCCAGAGTTGCCACCAGGCACCTCTGCCTCCAACCGGGTGCGCGAGCTCGAGCGAGAGCTGCGGCTCATGGGGCCGGTCAACCCCCTGGCGCTCGAAGAGTTCGCCGCGCTGGTGGAGCGCCATGAGTTCTTGGAGAAGCAGCTCCACGACGTGTCCTCTGCCCGGCGCGAGCTGGCCAAGGTGATAAAGGCCGTCGACGCCGAGATCATCACTGTTTTCAAGGCAGCTTGCGACGATGTAGCGGAAAACTTCACCCAGTTGGTGGACAAGCTGTTCCCCGGGGGCCAAGGGAAGCTCTTGTTGACCGACCCCTCCAACATCTTGGAGTCCGGTGTGGACCTCGAGGTCCGGCCCCTCGGCAAGAAGGTAAACCGGATGTCTTTGTTGTCGGGCGGGGAGCGTAGCTTGGTGGCGCTGGCGTTCCTGTTCTCGGTGTTTAGGAGCCGCCCGTCGCCTTTCTACATGCTGGACGAGGTGGAGGCCGCGCTCGACGACGTTAGCCTGCACCGGTTCTTGGACCTGGTGCATGAGTTCCGGGACGAAGCGCAGCTGCTCATCGTCAGCCACCAAAAGCGAACCATGGAGGCAGCTGACTGCCTCTACGGCGTGAGCATGGCGCCGGGGGGCTCCTCGGTGGTCGTGAGCCAGAGGCTCGAGAGGCCTAGACCGGGAGGGGCGGAGCCGGCGCCGATCGGCTGACAGGCGGGCCGGTCGGCCCACCCTCTCGCCGGGCGCCTGTAGTCTCGACCGGTCATGGTCCTGACCCTGGTCATCGTCCTCGTCGCCGTGTTCGTGGTGCTCGCCAGTGGGGGAGCCCTCCTGGTCTCGGCGCGCTCTACCCGCCGGCGCCGGCAGGCGCCGCCCGGGCGCGTCGCGCCCACACGTCCGGTCAGCCCCCCGCCTCCCCCTGTGCCCCGGGCCGGCGCTCCACCGGCGGGTGTGGTCTCGCCCCCCGAGGCACCGCCTAGACCGGCGCCGCCTGAGGAGCCTGGGCGGACGGCAGCCCCCGAAGGGGGGGC
>DAHWQF010000699.1:248-2043 GCA_027334785.1 Acidimicrobiaceae bacterium | reverse complement strand
GGCGCGTGGCTCGCCCGCTGCGCTCAGCCTCCCCGGGTCGACCATGAGCCGGAGGAGGGTGGGGCGGCCTTTCCCCGCCACGTCCAGCGCCTCACGCCAGGCTCCGGCGAACCCACCGGTGCTGGTGAGCGTCCAGCCAGAGCCCCCGTACGCTTCGCACAACTTGGCGAAGTCCGGGCTCTCCAGGGTGGTCCCGACCAGGCGTCCTGGGTGGTGGGCTTCTTGGTGGGCCCGTACCGTCCCGAGGCAGCCGTTGTCTACCACCACGGTGACGAAGCCCGCCCGCTGCTCCGCCGCCGTGGCGAGTTCCTGGCCCGTCATGAGGAAGCAGCCGTCGCCGGCGAAGGCGACCACAGTCTGGCCCGGCCGGGCGAGCGCAGCGGCGAGGGCGGCGGGCACGCCGTAGCCCATCGTCCCGTACGTCGGCGCGAGCTGCGTCCCCCAGACGTGGTAACGGAGGTAGCGCTGGAGCCAGCCCGTGTAGTTGCCGGCGCCGTTGGTGATGATGGCGTCACGAGGGAGCAGCTCTCGCAGTTGGGCCATCACCGCCGTCAGGTCCACGGCCCCGTCCTGAGCGGGGGCCGGCTGCACGTCCACAGGTGCCGGGGTGCTCCAAGATAAGTAGTCTGCGTGCGCACCGGCCAGCCAGCCGGGTTGGCGCCGGCGAGGGTTGGCGGGCACGTGCCGGGCCGCGGCGGCAAAGGCGCCCGCCGAAGCCGTGATGGCCAGGTCCGGGCTGTAGGCCCGCCCGAGCTCGGTGGGCGAGGGGTGTACGTGCACGAGCCGCGGCGCCGGCCGGGGCGCCTCGGGCCGCCGGTAGCCGGCGGTCGTGATGGCATCGAGGCGGGCACCGAGGACCACGAGCAAGTCCGACGCCGACACGCGTTCGGCGAGCCAGGGGTCGGTGAGCGTGCCCAGGGTGCCGGCGTAGCACGGGTGGTCGTTGTCGAGCACGTCCTGGCGCCGGAACGACGACACGACCGGGACCTCCCACCTTTCGACCAGTTCGGCCAAGTGCCCGCAGGCCGCCTCGGACCAGGCGCCGCCGGCGACCACGAGCGGCCGTTCGGCGCCGGCGACCAGTTCGCCGACCTCTTCGAGGGCGCGGGGGCTTGGTTCGGAGCGGGGTAGCGGGGCGGGTGGGACCGTTGGCGCTGCAGTGGGGCAGGCAAGGACGTCCTCGGGTAGTGCCAGCACCGCCGGGCCGGGGAGGCCAGCGCCAGCCGAACGGAGGGCCTGCGCCACGGTCTCCGGGACGCGCTCGGGTTCGGTCACGGTCGCGGCGAACTTGGACAGATGACCGAAAGTGGCCTCGACGTCGAGTTCCTGGAACCCCCCGAGGCCGAGTTGCCGGCGGGGGACCTGGCCCACGATGAACAGTACGGGCGTGGCGTCGTAAGCGGCGAGGTGCACCCCGAGGGCGCTGTTCATGGCCCCCGGGCCTCGGCTGACCATGCAAGCTTGGGGGCGCCCCATGAGCCTGCTGGCCGCCTCGGCGGCGATAGCTGCCCCTCCTTCGTGACGGCAAGTGACAAAGCGCGGCCGCTCTATTTCATAGAAAGCATCGAGCGCGTCGACATAGCTCTCCCCCGGCACGCCAAAGACCAGTTCCACCCCCTCGGCTGCAAGCTGCTCCACGAGGGCCTGGCCGGCGGTGCGGGGCGCCATGCTCAAGGTGGGGCCAGGGTGCGGCCCTCGCCGGCGGCCACGACCACGTCGATGAAACCCGGCATCAGGCCTATTTTTCCCTCCGCCAAGCCTCGAGGTCCAAATCTTGGGCCTGGCCCACGAGGCC
>DAHWQF010000699.1:0-238 GCA_027334785.1 Acidimicrobiaceae bacterium | reverse complement strand
TTTTTCCCACCGTCAAGCCTGGAGTCCAACTCGTAGGTCTGGCCCACGAGGCCCGCCGGCGGCCATCGGCTCGAACGGGCCTTGGGATCGTACCCGCCGTTCGGCGCACGGCCCTCCGGCCGGTCCCTACTAGAGTCGGCCCCCGTGGCAGAGGACGGGGTAAGGACGATCGGCTGGGTGGGGACAGGGGTAATGGGTGCCCCCATGTGCGGGCACCTCCTCGACGCCGGCTACGAGG
>DAHWQF010000698.1 GCA_027334785.1 Acidimicrobiaceae bacterium | reverse complement strand
AACTTCGGTGGCGACGACCTCGATGTCGTTGGCCGCGAGGAGCCGAAGGAGCTGGCTCTCAAGGACGCTCGCCTGCGGCGCGCCCAGAAAGCCGCGCCTCGCTAACGCCCGGCGCAATTGGCGCGGCCCTCGCCGGCCGTGGCGCCCGAGCCGTTGGGCCTCCGCCACGAGTCCACCGACAGTCACCAGCCCTCTCGCCACGGCGCGGTCGAGCGCCGTGTCGACGACGTCACCAGGGGCCTCGCCGGCCAGATCCACCAGCGTCCGCAGAGGGTTGGTCGTGGGTACCCCCTGCCAATGAGAGATGCTCGTCTCGGCCAAGTCGGTGCTGTAATGGACCGTCGCCCTCCGGCCCAGGCCCTCCAGGCCCAAGGTGTGGGGCCTCAAAGTTGCGATAGCTGCGCCTTTTCGTTCTCCCAAAGGACGTTGGCCACGGGCCACCGTGACGATCGGACCATCGGGCGCCCTTTCCAGCAGCCCCCAGAGCCAGGCGGCCGACGCGTGGGACGCGGCCCCCCCAGTGGCCAGGCAGGCGGCGATCAGGTCACGCCTCGGGGAAGCCGACCAGTTGGCCAAACCGTAAAGGCCCCGCCTGACCATCACCCACTCGCCCCGCCTAATAGCCGCCCTGATCTCACCCGTGGATACGCCGGCAGCGAGCAGCTCCTCCCGTCTCGCCAGTCCATCGTGGCACTCGAACACCTGGCCCACCCTCGATCGAGTCAGACCTTTCATGAGCTTTGATGTTATCTCAAGTGGGTAGGGCGGGGGCCGTGTCGCTTCTTGCAGACGTAAGTGGTCAAATAAGCCGTTTTCGTCTACAAGAACGAAGGCGTCCTCGCCGGCGAGGGGCGCGGCGCTGGGCGCGCCGGGGGCGAGTCGCCTAGCGCCGGCGAAGCCCCCCGCCGGCGAAGCCCCGCCGGCGAATCACTAGCGCCGGCCCAGCACCCGGCCGGCCCAGCACCCGGCCGGCCCATTCCGCCGGCCCAGCGCGCCGCCCTGCTAGGCGGCGGCGACCGGGAGCCCTCGGCCGACGAGTTCAGCCCGGAGCGCCTCCGGGCCTTCAAAGAGAACAGCGGGCACACCGAGGGCCTCCGCCGCCCTGACGTTGACCTCGCGGTCGTCGATGAAAAAGGCGTCGCCTGGGGCGAGGCCGAAGCGCGAAAGGGCGAGCTCGAAGTAGCGCCGGTCAGGCTTGGCGACACGCTCGACCCCGGAGATGAAATGCCCGTCGAACCAAGAGAGGAACTCGTAGGCACGCCGGCGCTTCTCCCAGTTCTCGGGTTCCATGTTGCTGAGCGCGTACTGGCGCACGCCCAGTGCCCGGAGCTCGCGGACCAGCTCCACGCTCCCCGGGATGACCCCGCCGATCATCTCCTCGCTCCGCTCTCCCCAGGCCAGTATGAGCGGCGCCTGCGCCGGGTGCTCCGCCGCCAGGGTGGCGCAGGCTTCCATAACGCTCCGGCCGAGGTCCTGCTCGGCGTGCCACGCCGGCGTGGTGACGTTGGCCAGGAAGTCTTCCATGGCGGCCACGTCGCCGCCGAAGAGCTTGCGGTACAGGTAGCGCGGGTTCCAGTCGAGGAGCACCCCGCCCAGGTCCCAGAGCATGGCCTTGGGCGCCGGGCCCACGCCGGCGCCGGCCGAGTGGGTAGTTCGAGTCATCACGTCGGTAGTCATCGAGGAGGCCGGCCTGACTTTAGGAGACTTTACGGGACTTTACGAGCTTCACGAGGCTGCAGAAACCGCAGAGACCGCAGCGCGTCCTAGGGCTCCGTCACCGCCCCCCGTTCGGCGCCGGCGACGAGCCGGGCGTACTTGGCAAGCACGCCGTGGCGGTACCGGGGCTCGGGCGGCTTCCAACCCGCCTCGCGAGCAGCCAGTTCGTCGGGGGAGACCTCCAGATCTATGCGCCGGCTGGGCACGTCGATCACCACCCTGTCCCCGTCGGCGACAAAGGCGATCGGGCCGTGCTCGACGGCCTCGGGCGCGACGTGGCCGATGCAGAGGCCGTGGGTCCCGCCGCTGAAGCGCCCGTCCGTCACCAACGCG
>DAHWQF010000697.1 GCA_027334785.1 Acidimicrobiaceae bacterium | reverse complement strand
CGGCCCGGCCCCCCGCGACGCCGTCCCGTTCGGCGGCCCGGCCCCGGGCGCTGCCGGCGGTCATCGCTGTGCCTCCTCGCCCACCACCACGGGCTCGCCGGCGAGGAGCGTGTGGCGGACCTTGCCGGTCAGTTCCTGGCCGGCGAAGGGCGTGTTGTGGCTCCGGCTGGCCAGTTTTTCGGGCCGCACGACCCACTTGCGGGCGGGGTCGACCACGCACAGGTTGGCCGGCGCACCCGGCGCCACCGGGCCCCCGTGGAGACCGGAAAGGCCGGCGATCTTGGCCGGTACCCAGGACATCGCCGCCAGGAGGCGTTCGAGCGGCAAACCGGTCCACTGTCCCTCGCTCGCCTGAGGGCCCCGAACCAGGGAGGAGCCCGGGTGGAGGGACCCAGGCGGCTCAAGAAACCCGGGCGGGTCCAGAAGCCCGGGCGGGTCAAGAAGCCCGGGCGGGTCCAGAAGCACAGTGAGGGCGACGGCCAGCGCGGTCTCCAGCCCCACCATGCCCGGTGCTGCCTCGCACATGGACGTGTCCTTGGCCTCGGGGGGGTGGGGGGCGTGGTCGGTGGCGATGACGTCGATGGTCCCGTCGGCCACGCCCTCGCGTAGGGCCATCAGGTCGGCCGAGGTCCTAAGGGGCGGGTTGACCTTGAAGGCGGTCGAGTAGCTGGCGAGCCAGTCTTGCGTGAGGGCCAGATGGTGTGGCGTCGCCTCTGCGCTCACCTGCGCCCCCGCCGCCTTGGCGGCGCGCACGGCGGCCACGGACGCGGCGGCCGACAGGTGGAGCAGGTGCAGCCTCGCCCCCGTCAGCCGGGCCAGCGCCAGGTCGCGCAGGACCATGACCTCCTCGGCCACGGCGGGGCGCCCGGGGAGCCCGAGCGCGCTCGACATCGCCCCCTCGTTGACCACCCCGGCACCCACCAAGGAGGCGTCTTCGCAATGGTCGGCGATGACGCCCCCGAGCACGGAGACGTACTCCATGGCCCGGCGCATGAGGCCGGGGTCCTGCACCCCGGTGCCATCGTCGGTGAAGAGCGTGACCCCGAGCGCAGCCAGTTCGGCCATGGGCGAGAGCACGCGGCCCTCCCGCCCCAGGGTGATCGTGCCCGCCGGCCTCACGTCGCAACAGGCACCCTTGGCCAGCTGGAGCACCTGGCGCACCACGGCGGCGCTGTCCGCCGGCGGGGAAGTGTTCGGCATGGCGACCACAGCCGTGTAGCCACCGAGGGCCGCCGCCCGGGCGCCGGTCTCTATGGACTCGGCCTCCTCGGCACCGGGCTCGCGCAAATGGGCGTGCACGTCCACGAGGCCGGGCGCCACCAGGCAGCCGCTCGCGTCCAAGACGTCGGCGCCGGCCGGGGCCCGGAGCGCCCGGCCTTCCCCGACCTCCGCGACGACCTCGCCTTTCACTAAGACATCGGCACGGCGCGACCCTCCCTGGTCCATCACGGTGCCGCCCGCGATCAGCACTTGGCGTTCACGCGCCAACCGAGGCCCCCGATCCGAGGAGCAAGTAAAGGACGGCCATGCGCACCGCGACCCCGCTCGCCACCTGGGAAGTCACGAGCGACGCCGGCCCGTCGGCCACTTCGGCGGCGAGCTCGATGCCCCGCCTGACCGGCCCCGGGTGCATGACCAAGGCGGAGGGACCTAGGAGCCGGGCGCGCTCGGCCGTGAGGCCGTAAGTGGCCGTGTACTCGCGGAGCGAGGGGAGGAACTGGCCCTCCATCCGCTCGTTTTGGAGCCGCAGCAAGTACACGACGTCGCACTTGGGCAACAGGGCGTCGAGGTCGTGGCTCACCTCGGCGGGCCAGCCCTCGAGCGACGGCGGGAGCAGGGTCGGCGGCGCCACCAGCGTCACCGAGGCCCCCAGCGCGCTGAAGGCGAGCAGGCACGAACGCGCCACCCGGCTGTGGCGGATGTCCCCCACGATGGCCACGTGCAGGCCGGCGAGGGCGAGAGGGCGCTGCGGCTCGGCGCCGAAGCGAGCGCGGCGCTCGCGGACGAGCGTGTAGCAGTCGAGGAGCGCCTGGGTGGGGTGCTCGTGGGC
>DAHWQF010000696.1 GCA_027334785.1 Acidimicrobiaceae bacterium | reverse complement strand
GCAATTCCACACCCTACGGGGCCACTCGCTACGGCTGCGCCCCCTCCATGCCGAGTGAAGGGTTGTTCTTGGTGGCGGGAAGTTCCGCGTACCTGTTCTTCCGCCCTACGGGGTTCCCGGGTGTGGCAGTCGGGCGCCAATCGGGCTGCATGCCGTGAGGCGATGACCGCTGGCCGCCCCTCGCCAACGTTCTCCGTCGCCCCGCCTACGCCATCGACGCCGGGTAACCGCCGCGGGTAACCAGCCGCCTCCCGCCGGGGTAACCGGAAGCATCGCAGGTCAGAGGCCGGGTAACCTCTCGGAAGTACCATGACGCCATGCGCCGGGTAACCGCGGGTAACCGCTGTCTCGTCCACGAGACAGCGTGCAGCACCGCCTACGTCAAGAGAGCATGCCGGTGCGAAAGCTGCGTCGCCTGGAAGCGGGCAAGCAAGGGCCGGCCCCCGGTCCGTATGCCGGCCCCCACGCCTCGCCGGCACGCTGCCCCCACAGTTGCCGCCGCCTCGGTCGCCGGTGCCTCGGGGCCGTCTCGCCCGGCTGCTTCGCTGCTCTCCGCTCGCCCCGCCCGGCTCACCGTCCGGGACCTCATGCCCAGCCCCCGTCCGCTCGTGGTCGCCAGGCGCCCGGCTGCGCCAGCTCGGCCAGCTCCGCCGCCACGCCCTCAGCAGCTCCCTCATGCCGTCGTCCGAGGCGAGCTGCTCCCGGCCGAGCAGGACCGGGCCGGGGCTCATCCCGTCTCGGGTGACTGGCAGCGCTGGTACACGCCGACCGGCACGGTCCGGCTCGGGTGCGGCCACCTGGCCCGCATGACCGGGCGCCAGCCTGCGGGGGCCGCCACCCTCTGCCCCCAATGCGGGAGCTGGCGGCGTGTCGAGGCCGTGCTCGGGCCGTAGGCCCATCTCCGACGCCGATGGCATCACCTTTTGATAGCCGTCCGAGCGATAACGTCGGGTGGCATGAGCACGACGCCGAAGTCGTGGGCGGCGGCGGGCACCCTGACGGCCGACGAGTACCGGGCGGCCGGGGCGGACGAGCCCGCGAGGCCCCACTGCGCTTCCCCTGGCTGCGGGCGCCCCGTCTACGCTGACACCCTCTGTAAGGTCCACGCCGATATGGCCTGGTACGCGGCAGGTGCCCCGGCGTATTCGACCCCACGCCGGCACCGGCCCGTCTAGCCCGGCCAAGAAGCTCCTAGCGCCCGTACGGGGGCGACCTGGCTGGCTGAGCTGGGGTGTCCCTTGCGGCCTCGCCGGCGAGGCCCCTGCGCCAGCCGAGCTGGGGAGCCGTCGAGCGCTCGTGGCCATCGAGGCCGAGCTGGGAGGCTCCTCGCTCCTCGTGCCCTGCTGGCCCTCCCCGCGTTCTGCTGAGCCCGGGAGCTGCTGGCCCTCGTTCTCTCCTCGCTGCTCGTGCCTGTCGGCTGGCGTAGTGGCCCTCTGTCGAAGCCCGCCGGCACTGTCGAAGCCCGCCGGCCCGGGCCTAACGGCCCGGCCTCTCTGAGCAGGGCCTTCCCGCAGCGTCCCCGGAGAGGCCCCTAGCTGCCCCGTAGAGGCCCCGACCAGGCCGGGACGGGGAATGACAGCCATGTAACCCCTGGCGCCGCTCCTGGGGCCGGCCCTGCGCCGGCCTGGCCCTTCTCGGGGCCGCCCCTGCGCCGGCGCCCCCCTCCTCGATCGAGCTGGCGCCGGCCGGGGACCGACACCGGGAGGAGCGGCAGGCTCACACTGAGCGGCCAAGGGTTGTGCATGAAAGGGAAGGGGCCGGAAAGGCAGGGAGCGGAAAACCCTAAGCCTGGTAAGGGGAATTGGGGAGGGTCGAAAAGTGGCCCCAGGCAAGGGAAATCCCGGCCGGGAAGGCCGGGGAGGGCCGAAAAGACCGCAGCACGAAGGGAAACCGACAGGGGGGCATCAGGGACCCCGTAACAAGAAACCGGCAGCCGAGGCGGCCGCAGGCAGGGCCGGGCACCCGTTTTTAGGCGCTTAGATGGCGACATGGGAGTCGCCCCAAGGCTCTCCCACAAGCGATCCAGCACCGCCTCCAGGTACCTCGAGCCCG
>DAHWQF010000695.1 GCA_027334785.1 Acidimicrobiaceae bacterium | reverse complement strand
AGGCGTCGGCTCGCATACATACCCCGTCGCTATCGGTTGACCAAACTCCCCACCGTATGCTCAACTGGTGTCTCCGCACAGTACGGCTTCCTTCTGATACCGTCAGACCTCGCGACTAGACCCCCGCTTAGGGTTGCCCATCTCTGTATTCACCCGCGGCGGTCCATGGAATGGTCGCAACCCGTCCGGCTGCTCCTCAGCACATTGGCGGCGGCAGCACCCGCGATTTTACGGTTCACGTGCACCAGCGACTTCCTTGGCGGGATTGCGCCCGATCACCGGGTACTGTTCGAGGTCCACAACGGTCCCGTTGACCGCGCCCGCGCCTGGGTCGACGAACGTCAAGGCGAAGTGGGCGATGACCTCCGGAGCAACCTGCCAGAAGGGGCGACGTCCGGACCAACTGCCTCTGGCCAGTCAGGAGGAAGCCCCTCGCGCTGTTTCAGCGCGTACTCCCCGGGAGTCAAGACCCACCCGACATTGAAGTGACAGACACGGATGTTTTCCCTTGCGTGCGCGTCTGCGCGGTTGCGAGACATCGTCATCAGGCCGCCTTTGCTTATGGCATAAGCGAGCTGGTTGCGCTCGCCGCAGTAACCGTTCACCGACCCGATGTTGAGCACGGTGCCGCCGCCGCCGGACCGGAACGCGGGCAGGGCTGCGCGGACGAGCAGCAAGGGAGCGCGGAGGTTGACTGCTACGGTGCGGTCGAACGTCTCGGCGTCGGTGGATTCAAGGTCGCTACGGGTCATAACGGCGGCATTGTTCACCACAACCTGAAGGTGACCGAAGCGCGCCATGGTGGACCCGACTAGCAGTTCGGCACTGGCCGGGTCTTCGAGGTCGACGAGGAGGCAGTCCACGCGACCGCGCCCGTCCGAAGCGATGGAGCTCCTTACGGCTTCGGCCTCTGCCTTTGCCTTGGGGTGCCCGTGGAGCATGACACTTGCGCCCTCGGCAGCAAAACGCCGTGCAATTGCTTCTCCGATCCCGGTGGTAGAACCGGTCACTATGGCTACGCGCCCGCTCAGGCGGCCATTGCTCGTCGCCACGCGTCCTCCAGCCCTGCACGGTTGTCAACGATGAGGTCCGCTAGGTCGCCTGCCCAAAGCGAGCCCGGCAGTTCTAGGCGCGAAAAGAGCTCAAGGGTGTAGGCGCCTCGGTAACCTGCGCCATAAAAGGCCCTCAACATCTCGGCGAGCGGTATCTCGCCCCTGCCGATCATGGCACGGTCCTCGAAGTGACGCGGAGTGTGCCAATCGCTCACGTGGACCCCGAAGATCCTGTCACCACAGGCGCGGATGCGCTCGAGCACCGCCGGGTCCTGCCAGACGTGCCAGACATCGACCCAGATACCAAAGCTCGGCCTGTCGACGGCCTCGACGATCCGCAAGGCGTCGGGGATCGAACAGACGAAGGTGTCGGCGTTCATGAGCACGGGGTTCAGGGGCTCGAGGGCGAGGCGTACGCCCTGGTCGGCGGCGACGTCGGCAAGGGCCATGTACTGCCTGGTCGCGACTTCGAAAGCCTCGCGGAAGTTGCCGTCGGGGGCGGCACCGGTTATGGTGACCAACGTGGTGCCTGGTGCAGCCCGCCCCGCCAGCTCGATCGACGCCCGGAGGCGGGCCGACCGCTCCGAAGGTTCCACTGGGTGCGGACGTGGGACGTCGGGGAAGACCGAGTGCAGGCGAGGCTGCATCGACTCAGCCACAAGCCCCGTACCCCGGACGGCGTCCAGCTGTTCCTCTGCCCGGGCAGGGTCAAGCTTGGCCTCGCACACCTCGATAACGTCGACTCCGAGCCGAGAGTAGGCATCGAGGTCCTCTTCGAAGCTCCACGGCCAGGTGCTGAACTCGCTCACGCCGAAACGAAGGGGCGCTGTCGCGTTCATGGCAGCAGCACCGCCTTCACAGCTCGCCCTTCGTGCATCGCCACGAAGCCTTCCTCCCAGCTCGAAAGCCCCCCGCGGTACTGCACCAAGGCAGACGGGTCGAGCTGGCCCGTAGCTAGGAGGTGAAGTACTTTTTCCCATACCGCCCAGTTATGGCTGTAA
>DAHWQF010000694.1 GCA_027334785.1 Acidimicrobiaceae bacterium | reverse complement strand
ACCTGGGCCACTACGAGTTCGGCTTCGGTGGCCGGCCACCTTCCCATCACCGTCAGGCCCATCACCGTCAGGCCCATCACCGTCAGGCCCATCACCGTCAGGCCCATCACCGTCGGGGCCCCGCCGGAATTCGTCCGGCCCCGGCCGCCGGCAGAGCGACCAGGTACCTGCGCACGCTTACATCTTGGCTCCTGCCGGCAGAACTACCGCCGGCGCCATAAAACCCGGCGCTCGCTCTTCCGGACAAGGTGCCGGGCCCGTTGAGCCGGTGTTACCACGGGTGGCCGACGATCAAGCCATTACGCACCCCATGATGCACCCCGGCCCCCTCCGGACCGGGCTCTCCGGGCTCCTGGTAGGTGGCCTAGCCCTTCTCGCCGCCGCGTGCGGCGGCTCGCCCACCCATGCCAGCGGCTCGGTCCAAGCCTGCATGTTGAGCGGCAACTGCCCACAGGCCGTGGTACAGCGCGTGATGAACGCCGAGCTGAAGTTCGCCCGCTGCATGCGCTCCCGCGGGGTGCCGAACTGGCCTGACCCCACCATCGGCCCCCTGGGCCGCCCTTTATTCGATGTCAGTGCCCACGGCATGACCCGCGCCGAGGCGCATTCGCCCCAGATGACTGAGAAAATCAACGCGTGCGAGCGCCTGACGGGCGGCGCCCCGGTGCCCTTGGGGTGATGCCGGCGCTGCCAGGATCCTCAGTGCTTCTGCCAGACCGACACGTGCTTGGTGCTCTCGGCCCTGAATTGCGAGCGGTCCCAGTCGGCCCAGCGGTACTTCAGCCTCATCCCGGCTATGCGCGCCATGAGGTCCATCTCGGCCGGCCAGGCGTACCGGAACGGGACACGACGGAAACGCCCCGGCCCTCCCGGCGCCACGGTCACGTGGTTGGACGTGAACTGCTGGGTAACCACGTCGTACTGGTCGAAGCCGACATAGCCGCCGCCGTCGGGGCCCGGGGCCACCTCGAAGGGGACCGTGTCCTGCCCCGGCGGTAGGCGGCGCAGGCTCGGCACCCCCACCTCGACGAGGAACAGCCCGCCCGGTCGCAAGTGCGCGGCTGCGTTGCAGAAGACCTCGACCTGCCCGTCCTGGGTGGTCACGTTGCTGATGGTGTTGAACACCAGGTAGACGAGCGAGAACTGACCCGCCACCCGGGTAGTCGTCATGTCGCCAATAGTGACCTCGACCCGGTCGCCGCCCGGCTTGCTGGCCACCCGTGCCGCCATGGCCCTGCTCAGTTCTATGCCGCTCACCTCCAGGCCACGTGCCGCCAGCGGCGCCGCGATCCGACCGGTCCCGACGGCGAACTCGAGCACGGGGCCGCCGCTGGCCAGGTCTTGCAGGACGTCCACCACGGGCGTCACCACCTCGGGCGCGTTCGCGCCACCCGGGGAGTCGTAGCCTGCGGCCACGCTCTCAGCGAACCAGCCGTCGGCAGGGTCGAATTCCTGCGGGTTCATGATGGTATGTCTAAGCCTGACGCGTCAGGGAAGTGTGAGCACGCAGTGGACCGGCGCCAGGTCTTCCGCGAGCCGCGCCCACGACGCCCCTTGGTCGGCCGACGCGTAGACGTCGCCGTCTTCGGTCGCGAAGGCCGCCAGCGACCCGTTCGGCAGCGCGTCCACGCAGAGGCTGTCCAAGTTGCCTTCGAACCATTCGGGCAAGCCGTCGCGGCACCGCTCGAACGAATTGCCCTCGAGGCCCGACCGGTAGAGTGCCGCCCGGCCGCCATGGGGCCCATCGGAGGCGGACACGAGCAAAGTGTCGCCGCACACCGCCACCGAACGGCAGTAGGTGGCGTGCAGCCCCTCGGCCGACAAGTGCCAGGAACCGCCCTGGTCTTCGCTCACCCAAAGGCCGCCGGCGCCGGCAGCGTACACTCGTCCCCTCCCGGTGACGACGCGGTGGATGTCGGCGTCGATGTCGATGGTCGGCTCCCAGGTCGCGCCTTCGTCGCGCGAACGCAGCACCCCGCCGACGTGCACGTTGACGTACACGGCAGTGGCGTGCTCGAGTTCGCCGTCGGGACCGGTCGGATCGCGGCGCCGCTG
>DAHWQF010000693.1 GCA_027334785.1 Acidimicrobiaceae bacterium | reverse complement strand
GAGCTGGGCCCGGTCGATGGCTTGGAGAGCGCGGACCATCGAGTAGTACTCGGCGCCCTCGGCCTCCTTGGTGCGCCGGCGCAGGCCGGCGGTATCGACGAAGCGCACGAGCCCCTCGGGCGTCTCGACGACCGTGTCGATCGCGTCGCGGGTGGTGCCAGGCGCGTCGTGGACGATGGACCGCTCGTCGCCTACCAGACGGTTAAACAAGGTCGACTTACCAACGTTCGGCCGCCCCACGATGGCGACCGCGAGAGCCTCCGGCTCCCCCACCCCGGACCGACCTCCCGGCGCGGGCCCACCGCTCGCTGCGAGTGACGGGCCTCCCTCCTCGCCCAGGGCACCGGCCTCCGCGGGCCTCGTAGCCTCCTCGCCGGCCGCGCCCGTCTCCTCCCCGCCTGTCTCCTCCCCGCCCGTCTCCTCCCCGCCTGTCTCCTCCCCGCCCGTCTCCTCCCCACCTGTCTCCTCCCCGCCTGTCTCCTCCCCGCCAGGCGTGCCCACTAGCCCGGGGGCAATCCCGGCCCAACGAGCGCCCTCACCGGCGCCCTCGGCCGCCTGCTTCGGCGCCGGGAAGGACGCCACCAACGCGTCCAAAAGGTCCCCCGACCCCCGTCCATCGAGTGCCGACACCGGCCACATGTCCTGAAAACCGAGGCTCGCGAAGTCCCAGACCCCTAGCTCGCGCGACTCGTTGTCCACCTTGTTCACGGCGAGGACCACGGGACGGCCCGAACGCAGCAATAACCTCGCCACCCGGGCGTCCTCGTCGGTCGGCCCGACGGTCACGTCGACCACGAAGAGGACCACGTCGGCTTCGGCCACAGCCCTCTCGGCCTGGGCCGAGACCAGCTTGTCGAGAGCCGCGCCGCCGGCCTGCCACCCTCCGGTGTCGACGAGCCTGAACTCCCGCCCGGCCCACTCGGCCCCCAGGACCTTGCGGTCCCGGGTCACGCCTGGGCTCTCCTCGACAATCGCCTCCCGCCGGCCGACTATGCGGTTGACCAGGGTCGACTTACCGACGTTGGGCCGCCCGACGACGGCGACCAGGACCCCACCTGCGCTCATGGCGCGCCGCACCCAACCGGCCGGCACCCGCCGCCGGCGCCAAACCCGGCGCCCATGCCCGCCGGGCCCCTCGCACCCTCTCCGGCCTCGCCCGCCCCAGCACCCCCAAAGGGACGAGCCGGGCCCTCGCCGGTGAGCGCCCGCCGGAGCGACGCCCCGTCGGCGGGCACCACCTCTACCGGCCGGGGCAGTTCCTCAGGCCGCGTCCCGTCCAGGAACCGGCCCCCCGAGAGGCAGCTGTCGGGCACCAGGTAGCGCCGGCCTGCCGGCAGACGGGCGAGCGCCGCCGCCAGGTCCCCGCCGGTGAGCAGGCCGGCGACGGCGGTGTTGCCCCCGAAGAAATCATTGCGCACCGCCACCACCTCCGCGTCCCCCTCGAGCCCCGAGACCAGCGGCCTGAGCACGTGAGCGCCGTACTCGCCGGTCAGCACCGTAGCTGGCGCCCCCGGCCGGGGCCGGAGCGAGACCTGCCCGGGCGCTCTCGGGGCGCGGTAGCCAGCCGCCGGCGCCCCGTCTAGCGAACGGAAAAAGCCGCTCGGCCCGCCCGCCCCTTCCGGTAGCCCCCGCCCGAGGAAGGCCGCCTCGAACATCCTCGCCATGCCGACGCCGTTGTCGTGCTGGGCGATGGCGCCATAAGACGAAAGCGGGGGGAAAGGACGCCCCGCGAGCAGGTAGTACTCGTCCGAAGCATAGGCGAGGCGCCTCCCTAGGCAGGAGAGGTAGATCTGCTGCCACTCCTCCACGAGCTCCACGACGGCGCCGGCCTCGCCGGGGGCATGGGGCCGCATGGCGGCCTCCCGGTTGAACCGGCTGACCCCGAGGGGCACGCACGCCAAGCTGGCGAGCTCGGGGTACTCGTCGAGCACCCCGGCCAGCGTCGATTCGAGCACCTCGCCGTCGTTGACCCCGGGGCACACCACGACCTGGCCGTGGACCTCGACGCCGGCGTCGAGCAAGGCCCGCAACCAGCGCAGGCTCGTCGCCCCCCTCG
>DAHWQF010000692.1 GCA_027334785.1 Acidimicrobiaceae bacterium | reverse complement strand
GCCTTTCCAGGCGACCGCTATGGCCCCGCCCGGGCCGCCGATGTCGCCGAGCGCGTAGCCAGCCGCTCGGGCCATCATGGCCACCAGCCAGTCTTCGCCAAGCTTTGAGCCGGCCAGCGTGGGCATGTCCAACCAGCCCATCTCCTGGCAGCGAGCCAGCATCTCCGGCCGCAGCGCACTCACAGCGCCGAGAGTGTGCTCGCCGATCTCATAGCCGTTGGACCTGGCAGCGGCTAGGAGCCGACGGAGCGCGGGGCGGCAAGCGGGGCGGAGCACCAGGCCCGGTAGGCCCGCCTCGCTCAATATGGCGTGAACCGCGGGGCCGAAATCCCGCTTGGCCCCGTCGGTGCCCCAACGGTAGGCGCCTAGGACCCCGAGGGTCGGCTCCCTCGCGAACCGCTCGACCACCAGCCGGTCGAGCCCCGGGCCGGTCACGAGGGCGTCCGAGTCGAGGCGCAACACGTAGTCAACGGCCAGGTTGGCCAAGACCCAGCGGAAGGCGTAGCACTCCTTCAACCAGAGGCCCCCGTAGGCATTGCGAGGGTAGGGAAGACAGGGCAGCACCACGCAGCTGGGACCGAGGCTCCGAGGTCGTCGGGGCGGAGGCCGGTCGTCCACCACGACAACAGTGGCCTGAGGGAGGTAAGCGCGGACGCTCGCCACCGTGTCTACAAGGTCGTCTCGGCCCGAGTCAGGGATAACTACGGCGCCCTTCGGCCCTAACATAAGACAAGGCTAGGATATGCCAAGTGCGGGTGACGATCGTGCTGCCCCTGATGACGGGGCTGCCGTCGGGCGGGCTAAAAGTCCAGTACGAAAACGCTGGCGCTTTGGCCGCGCGTGGCCACGAGGTCACAGTCGTGCACCCGATGTCAGATTTCCGCATGATCGGGGTGCGAGGCACATGGCACTATGCCCGGCTCCTCGCTCGCCACCGCCGGCTCGGCCACGGGATCATTGGCTGGTTCGACCTCAACCCAGCGGTGCGGCTCCGCCTTCTCCCTTTCTTGGCCGGCTACCTGCTGCCCGCGGCCGACGTGACGGTCCTCACGGCATGGCAGACTGCCGAGTGGACGATGCGGCCCCGAAGAGCGGCGGGACGTATGGTGCAGGTCGTCTACGACTACGAGTTCTGGATGAGCGAACGCAGCGAGTTCAAGGCCAGGGTGGCCAGGGCCCTGTCGCGACCCGACGTAGCCCTTTTCAGCCCTTCCTCCGCTGTTACCAAGATGCTCCGGGAGATCGGGCGTGAGCCTGTCGCACATACCCCTCCCGGGATCGACAACGACCGCTTCGGCTGCGACGTCGCGCCCGAGGAGCGAGGCAGCGTGGTAGGTTTCGCTCTCCGCCCCTACCCGCAAAAGGCCATGTCTGTCATGGCAGAAGCGTGCGAGCTCATCTTGGGGGCTCGCCCCGACGTCGCCGTCCGCTGCTATGGCGCCGGCGACACCGAGTTCCCGCCGGGAGTCGAGCGGGTGGGAGTGGTAGACGGCCCTGGGTTGCGGGCGTTTTACAACAGCTGTCAAGTTTTCGTGCTGCCGAGTGACTACGAGGGTTGGGGGTTGCCCGCCGCCGAGGCCATGACCTGCGGTGCCGCGCTCGTCACGACAGCCAACGGTGGCGCGGAGGACTTCGCGCTCGACGGCACCAACGCCCTGGTCGTCCCCCGCCGCGACCCAGCCGCCATCGCCAAGGCCGTCCTGCGCCTCCTCGAAGACGATGACCTTCGGCTACGCCTTGCCTCGGCTGGGCTGCGAGATGCCACCGAGTGGGCGCTGCCGCGTGCGGCAAGCACCTTCGAACAGGCACTGCTGGCGAGCGTCGCTTAGCGAAGCTCGCCAGGCGACGAGGCCCCCGTCCCCCAGCTCCACTGTGACCAATGTCGTCGGCTGTGACCAATGTCGTCGGCTGTGACCAATGTCGTCGGCTGTGACCGGCGTCGTCAGCCGCGCCCGTAGAGGGCCGGCGCGACGAGGTCGTGCAGCGCCATCGACCATCCTTTGCCATACCGACGGTAATCGCCGGCCAGGCTTAGCAAAGCGACACGGCCCCAGCGCTCTATG
>DAHWQF010000691.1 GCA_027334785.1 Acidimicrobiaceae bacterium | reverse complement strand
GGCGCCGAGGCCGGGCAGGTTGCGCACCACCGTGAAGCCCACGAGCACCGCCACTCCTACTGCATAAAAGGCACGGCCCCCGGGTGCCGGCACCCGCCACCAACCGGTCAACCGCCCGAGGAAGGCCATCCAGGCCCACAACGCAAAGAGGGCGTAAACGGGCAGCAAGGCGTTGGAGTGCAACATGAGGCGGAACTCGCCGTGGGTCGCCGCCCAGACAGCCCTCGTCCCTCCGCAAAACGGGCACCAGAGCCCGGTAATGGCATGGAACGGGCAAGGCGGCGTCAAGTGATGCGAAAACGGGTTGTCCACCGTGACCACGGCCACGGCGCTCCCCACTATGGGCACGGGTGCCAACCCGCCAGCCAGCGCCGCAACAGGCACCCGGCCGGCCCCGACGGCTGCCCGGCTGGCCCCGACGGCTGCGCCGGCGGTCACTGAGCCCTCGGTGTGAGCCTGAACGGCTCCGGGGGCACCCTGATGACCACCGTGCTCACGACCTTGTCAGCGAGCGTCTGGCGGAGAGAGTCCCAGAGGGGCCAGAGCATGTCCGCGATGTAGAGGAGCCCGCACAGTGCCCAGGCGACGACGTGCAGGAGCTGGCGTACGAAACCCATACCGCCACCGATCGTCGTGCCCGTCGAGGCCTTCAACAGTTTGAGGCCCATGACCCGCATGCCCGGCGAAGATCCGTACTGGCCCGACTGGACCGCGAACCACACCCACATGACCAGTGCCCACAGCGCTCCCAGTACATCGGGCCAGGCAGCCTTGGAAGCGGTCCCAATGACGTAGAGGACGGCGGTCGGGATTCCTATGACGGCGGCATCGATGATGTAGCCGCCCGCCCGGCTGGCCCAACTCGCCAGCTGGCCGACCCAATTGGGGCCTGGCCCCTGGTTGGCTTGCGGCCCGCCGAACTGGGAGTACGAAGGCAAGTCCTGGCCGTAGGGCGGCTGGCCGTACCGGGGCGGCGTGCCACCGGTGGCCGCCCAGCCACCCGGCGCCTCGCCGCCGCCTGGCTGCGAGCCCCACGGCCCCGGTTGTCCCTCCGAGGGCTCTGCCCCCCAGCCAGAGCCTTCAGGCGGCACGCCCGTCATCGCCCCGTACAAAGGCAAAACTTGCCACCTCGACCGAGATGGGGGCGGAGCAAGTCGCGCTGGCGGTGCGATCTCCACCCAAGTGCACCACCCTTGGCGCCACAAGATAAACATGCGTTGCTCCCATCTGTCCATCGAGCAAGTTTCGCCTTTGTAGTATGGCAGCCAGAGCAACAACATGGTAGGAAGTCCGCCCATCGCCACCAGGGACACCTCCCCGTTGCTCGAGCAGCTCCAAGCTGCCGGCGGCGACAGCCCAGATGCCGTCCTCCTGGCCATCAGTTCTTGGTCCGCGGCGCGGGGCATCACCCTTTACCCGGCCCAGGAGGAAGCGCTCGTCGGCGTGCTGGCCGGCGACCACGTGATCGTGGCCACGCCGACCGGTTCGGGCAAGAGCCTGATCGCGCTCGGCACCCACCTATCCGCACTCGCCGCCGGCCGCCGGTCCTGGTACAGCGCACCGGTGAAAGCTCTCGTCTCCGAAAAGTTCTTCGAACTGTGCGAGCACCTCGGGCCGGCCAACGTCGGGATGCTGACAGGCGACGCCTCCATCAACCCCGACGCCCCCGTGGTGTGCTGCACCGCCGAGGTGCTCGCCAACCTGGCCCTGCGTTACGGAGAGGAGGCGCCGGTGGACCAGGTGGTGATGGACGAGTTCCACTTCTATGCCGACAGGGACCGGGGGTGGGCATGGCAGGTGCCCCTCATCGAACTTAGGCGGGCGCAGTTCGTCCTCATGTCGGCCACGCTCGGGGACGTGTCGCGCTTCGTCTCCGACTTGGAAAGGCGTACGGGGCGCGCGACGAGCGTCGTCACTTCCGGAGAGCGCCCTGTCCCCCTGGAGTACCGTTACGCCCGAACGCTCCTCCACGAGACCATCGACCAACTCGTAGGCGAGGGCCTGGCGCCGGTGTACCTGGTCCATTTCACTCAAAAGTCAGCTGTCGAACGCGCCCAGGCCTTGAC
>DAHWQF010000690.1 GCA_027334785.1 Acidimicrobiaceae bacterium | reverse complement strand
CCGGCCACGGGTCGAGAGGGGAGGTCGCCCCCAAGCGCGCAGAGCTGATCGGGCCGACCCGCTTAGCGCGCTCACCAGGTCGTCAGGGGGCATGACCTGGGCTTGCACACACCTCAACTGACCAAAGGCACGGTGACCACGACTCTGCGTCGGGTAGATACATAATGGCGACGCCACGGTCTCTCGGCGGAGTACCGAACCGGCGATCTCGCGCGTGCCGGGGTCGTAGCAACACGACCTTTGGGAAGCCAAGACCGCCACTTGAAAGCGTTCAGTCGGAGGCGGCCAGCCCGACGCACCTGACCTGACGCCATATGAGCCAAGGGCCGTCGCAAGAGGTCGCCCGGCGGGAGGCGGCGGTAACCGCTACCGATCCTCGGTGACCTTGGCCCCGGCTGAACAGTTACGCAAGCAGTGGTCAATGACTGCCTCTAGGTCTGCCGTGGCCGCCGTAGACTCTTGGAGCGGTGGTGATACCGGGCGCGATGCGGGGCCCGTGGACGAGGCGAGAGAAGGTAGAGTTCGCCCTGTTGCCGCCGCTGCTGGTGGTGATCTCTGCGCTCTCGTACGGGGCGGTGGCTTGGCCGCTGCTTGAAGCCGTTGTGGGCGGCCGCAGCCTTATCAACTCGACGGCCCTGCTCTCTCACGCTCTGGCAGTCGTCAACACGCAGGCGGGGACGCCGATCGGGGACGCGACCACGTCCGGTGCTAACGACGCCGCTCCAGGGTCGGAGGACCCAAGCAGCTGCGCCTTCTTGCGCTCGGCTTCTGGAGAGTTCCTCCCGAGGTTGGCCTGCGGGGGCGCCACCGATCCCGTCTCCGCCTACTCGTCGAAGCCCGTTTACCTCTACGTCTGGGAGGTCCCTTTCAGGGTCGTCGGCTCCAAGGGAGCCTACGAGGGTGTGCTTTCTGGCCGCGCCTTCAAGGCGACCCAGGTCCCCGACGTCGAGTTCGGTGACCAGCTCTGGCGCCCCGACGGCTACGACGGCAAAGTCGAAAAGGGCGCAGGCGGCAGCATCAAGACCGTGTTCTCGTCCGCGGCGGCAGCTGACTCTAACCGGTCGACGTTCCAGGACCTTGCCGTGCTCGTCGGGGTGGGGCTGGTCGTCGACGCTGTGGCGCTACGCGAGTCGAGACGGCGCTCGGGTAGGCGGTTGCAGGCAGCCATCGCCGGCCAGGCCTGGGAAGCGCTCGGGAGCCTCGCCTTCGCACCGGCGATCGCGCCTCCGCGCCCGGTGCTCATCGCTCCACTACCCGCCCAGCCGGCGCCTTCGGCCACACCACAGCCGGCGCCTGCGCCCACACCAGAGGTGCGAGATTACATCACGTCGTGGGAGGAGATCTCCGGCCAGCCGGGAGCACCTCCCGTCGAAGAGACCGGGGGACAGGCGCCGAGCGCTCCGAGCGGGTGGGGCACACCCCAACAACAGCCGAGCGGCAAGGTGCTCGTGAAGGTCCTCGGGCCCGGCGAGGTCGAGGGCTGGGCGCACCCCCCAGCAAGGCAGAAGACGACCGAGCTCCTCGTCTACCTGGCGCTACATCGCGATAGGCCAGTCAGCACCGACAAGCTGCGCACTGCCCTTTGGCCTTACCAACCTGGGAAACCCGACGTCTCGGCCGATACTGTCCGCCAGGAGCTCTCACGCCTAAGGCGATGCATCGGTGCCGAACACTTCCCCGAGTCAAAAGGCGGCGGTTACCAGCTAGGCGAAGGGGTCGAGACCGACTGGGACCTCTTCCAGGCGCTCGCTGAAGCTGCCATTGCCCTCCCCGAGGAAAAGGGCACCGAAGTGCTGGGGGAAGCGCTCGCGCTCGTCCGGGGCCAGCCCTTCGACGGCGCCGGCAAAGCCTACAACTGGGCTTTCGACGAGGTGCTGGTCGCGAAGATGGAGATGGCGATAGCCAAAGCAGCCCACCAGATGTCCGCGCGTTGCCTCAACATCGGGCGCCTGGACGACGCAGAGTGGGCAGTGCGCCAGGGTCTCCTGGCGGGGCCCATGGACGAACAGGTCTGGGAAGACGTGCTGGCCGTTGCCGCGGCGAGGGGAGGTTGGTCGTCCCTCGACCAGGCC
>DAHWQF010000068.1 GCA_027334785.1 Acidimicrobiaceae bacterium | reverse complement strand
CGCGCCCGAACTGTACCGGGTCGCGAGCTTTGACGGCGAGGAGATCCCCTTGGCCGTTTACCGCCCCGAGCGCGCTGCGACTGGCCTGCAGCCGGTCGTCGTTTTCGTCCACGGAGGCCCAGAGTCGGAGGCCACGCGTTCGTGGAACCCAGTGGTCCAAGGCCTGGTGGCTGCCGGGTTCGGCGTAGTCGTGCCCAACGTCAGGGGTTCGACCGGCTACGGGAAGCGGTACGCCTCCCTCGACGACACCACTCGCCGGCTCGACTCAGTGCGCGACCTCGCCGCTGTCCATGCCTGGCTGGCGGGGGCCGGCTTCGACCCGAGAAGAGCGGCCCTGTGGGGTGGGTCCTACGGAGGGTACATGGTGCTCGCCGGCGTGGCGTTCCAGCCTGAGCTGTGGGCTGCCGGTGTGGACATCGTCGGTATCTCCGACCTGGTCACGTTCCTCGAGAACACCTCTGACTACCGCCGCTCCCACCGGGAGCTCGAGTACGGCTCGCTCGAGCGTGACCGGGACTTCCTGACGATGGCTTCGCCCTTGCGGAGCGCGGAGGCCATCCGCGCCCCGCTTTTTGTCATCCACGGCCGCAACGACCCCCGGGTGCCCGTCTCGGAGGCCGAGCAGTTGGTGGCCGTCCTCCGTTCTCGGGGCGTGCGCTGCGCGCTCGCGGTCTACGAGGACGAGGGCCACGGTCTCGCCCGCCTGGCGAACCGCCTCGACGCTTACCCGCGGGCGTTGGCGTTCCTCCGCTCGGTCTTGGGGGCGTGACGCCGTCGCCCCTCCCGGGCTCAGAGAGCCGGGTCCTTGATCTCGCTTGGCCTGGGTGGCAGGGTGAGCTGATGGCCCTTTGTGAACGTGACCGCGCTGTGCTCGACGTCGAGCGCACCTGGTGGCAGGAGGGCGGCACCAAGTCACAGGTGGTGAAGGGCCGGCTCGGGATCTCGCTGTCCCATTACAATCAGTTGCTTGGCCGACTGGTCGCCAGCAAAGATGCAGAGCACTATGACCCCCTCCTCGTCCGCCGGCTGCGGCGTGCCAAGCTCCAGAGGCGCTGGCGCGTGAGCGCCGACCAGCCGGCATACCGGCGCCCCGAGCGGTGATGGTGGAAAGCTAGCCCCTTGTCCGAACCTGCTCCGCCCACTCCTCCGGGCCCCCCTCCGCCGCCCTCTGGCCCGCGTGGTGGTGGGGCGCCCCTCAGGCCGGGCTCCGTCCAGCCCATGCGCGCCCTCTTGGTGGTCGTGGTGGCGGCGGTAGTGGCCATCTTCGTGCTGGCCCGCCTGACCTCTTCGCCCAGCGCCAAGCCGGTGGCTGTGCGCTCGTCGACCACCACCTTGGTGCCGCGCCGGAGTGCCACTACGACGACGACCGTGCCCGCCGCGACCACCACCAGCACCACCGTCCCCGCCACCACTACGACGACCCTGGCGCCCTCTTCGGTGACCGTAGCGGTGCTAAATGGTTACACGACCGCCCATGGGGCGCTCTTCTTCCAAAAGCAACTGGCTGCCAAGGGCTACGACACGCGGGCGCCCGCCAACGCCCTCACCGATACCAACAAGACCTCCCTGGTCTTCTACACGAGCCCCGCTTACAGGGCAAACGCGCTGGCGATAGCGGCTGACCTCAGTTTGCCGGCAAGTTCGGTCGTCGCACCGACGACGGCCAACGACACCATGGTCCCGGCCTACTACTTGTCCGGTACCGACATCATCTTGATGATCGGCGCGGACATATCGACCAGAGTGCCGGCGAATTACACCGGGTGAGTGCCCGGCCACCTGCCAGCGGGGCAGGCGCAGACTGGTCGCCTTGGCTGTCGGAGCCAGAGGCTGCCGGTTTGCTCTGTGACTACGACGGCACCCTCGCCCCGGTGGCCCGGCGCCGGTCGCTCCTCCACCTCGGGGCCGACGTGGCGGAGCGCCTTGGCGTCGGCCTCCTTACGAGCGGACTTGCCGAGGGGCACCCGCGCCGGCGGGAATGGGGCCAGGAACACTGAGGCGAGAGCGATGTCCTGCGCCGCGGTGGTTGTCGCACCCGGTGGGATGGCACCGGCGCGACGGTCGTAGAGGTGCTCCAAGCTCCCCAAAACGGCCTCCAAGCTCTCCCCCGGGACGAAGGTCCCGTACTCTCCGCCAGCGAGGGGGAACTCAGAGAGCCCAGCCTTGGCCAGTGCTCCCACCGTTGGCCAGCCGAGCGGCGACTGGTGGGCCACCGTGGAGTACATCCCAGCTAGGAACGCCCGGAGCTTGGCGGCCGGGTACGAACGCAGCCTATGGGTGGACGGGTCTATCCAGACCTGGTCCCAGCTATAGGGGTGGACCTTCGTCGAGGGCTTGAAAACCGCTCGCCAGAGGTCGGCCCGGCGCCCTTGCCCCGAGGTGGCCCTGACTGGGGGTAGCGGCCCGAGGTGCACGGAAAAGGTAATTTCTTTTGCGGGCCACTCCAGCCAGTCAGGGAACTCGGAGAGGCCCACGTCCTCTTGGTCTTTACTTGCGAAGAGCCGTGGGGAGGCGCAGACTGAGATACGCAGCCTCTTGCCGCCGTCGGCCGTCCCGTTGGGCAGCGCTGTCCAAACGACTGTCTGTTGTGCCATTGGCGTTTCGCCCGTGCCGCTCAAGCGGCAAATGCGAGGCAGTACTCCTTCCAGGCCTTCTCGGTGATGGCTGACCGAAAGCTGGGGTCGCCGCCACCGATCGTCTTTTGCATCGTCATCGAAACGGATTTGGAAAAGCAAAGGACGCTGACCTCTACGGTCACGGTGGCAGTGCCGTAGGCCTGGCCAGGGTTCAGGTAGCTGAGGCCGAGGTAGAACTCCACGGAGATGCTCACGATCCCGAGCACCGAGAGGTTGCCGCCGGCTCGGAGGAACCCGGTCAGCTGGACGGAGCTAGAGGGCGTCGTCTGGAGCGCGAAGTAGATGCCCGCCATGACCGACACGCCCCCACTTGCCACTCCGAGGTTGATCGACGTGCTAGCCCCGAACTCCAAGGAGGCCTCGAGCATCTCGATCCCATCAGCACCCAGGGCCATACCGAAGAAGCCACCGCCCGTGAAGAGGTCTATGGACAAGAGGAAGGGGTTCTCGCGGGTGCACAGGTTGACTCGCAGGCGGACTGGCGAACTGTCGAAGGGGATGTTGAGCACGCCAGACAGGGCGACGTTGGAAAGGGAGAAGACCCCGAGCGAGACGGCTGGGAGAGCGGCTGAGTAGCTCGCCTGGACGCCAGCGGAAGTGACGTCGACGCTCGGGCCGTCGAGCGAAGCGAAGAACTGCTCGAAGGCTTGCACGAAGCTGAGCGGGCCAATAAAGGTAACGCCGGATATGTCGGGGTTGAGCTGCGCCTTGGCCCCGGTGGCAAAGCTGAACGCGAGACCCCTAAAAGCCACGTCTACCGCCGGCGTCGCGTTGCCGAACAGCACCAGGTGGAAGCCCGAAAGAGAGCCGTTCACCGAGTACGCCGTCTGCGCAGGGCTCTTTAGGGGCGTGTATATCTTCGCGTGGACGGCCAAGGTGGCAGCGGTGCCAGGGACGAAGAAACCGAAAGGGTCCCCCTTCACCGCGGGAGACCAGTCGAGCGTCGTTTGTGCTGCGACCGCCGCCTGGCTCGTGTCGTTGCCCGGGTAGAGGAGCGCACTTTGGATCACCGGAGCTTGGCCGGCAATGGTCGTGTCGGCAGGGCTCCCGGCCAACCCTGCACCGGTGATGATGTCGGTCAGGCTGATGGCGCCGAGGAGCTTGGCTTCGGTCAGCCCGCTCACGGTGGCAAAGAACTTGCTCGGGTCGAACTTCCCCGCCAGCAGGTCGCTCAGTGGGCCGGCCACTGGGCCGAGGTCGCGGGTGAGCCCCGTGACGCCCAAGTTGGGCGTGGCCACACCACCAGAAACTTGAGGAGAAAAGCCCAATGGGACGGGCGGGCTGCCCTGGGCGAGCTCCAAGTAGACCTCGGGCGCCTCCGGCGGGAAGTTGGCCTGGAAATAGTTGGCCGAGATCCTGACCGCGATGGCCCCGAGGGCGGCCCCGGCAATCTGCTCGGCGCCGGGCAGGTGCACGGTGGCACCTGCGACGACCGGGAAAAAGGGCGGTTCCAGTGCCGCGAGCTGTCCTTGGGGCAAGGCGCTGCCGAGCTCGAGCGACGTTACGTGCTGCGCGGTCGAACCGGGCTTATAACCCGGGGCAGCGAAGGCTAAGAGCTGGCCCCCGAGCGATGGGCTCCGCCGCGACACGCTCGCGGCGGCGTAGGCATTGGAGATCTGCTGGGCAGCGGTAACGGCGTCCCAACCGTTGTAGCCGTCCACCGCCACCTTCTCGCTGACAAAGATGGCGCCCGTCTGAAACTGCACGCCCCGCGCTTCGAGGTCGGTGGCCGTGTGCGCGAAGGGGTAGTCAGCACCGTTGACCCGGGCCCAGAACACCTCGTTGTCGTCAGGGGGAAGGGGGAAGTTCCCGACGGCCATCGCGCTGTTCACGGGGTCGAGTGGCGGGGTGGCCAGCGTCGTCACCGTGACCTGGCGGAGCGGGTTCTGGCGGCCGGCGTAAGGCTCAGCGGCAGAGCCCGCGTAATCACGGGTTGGCTCCACGACCACGACGTACTGGCGCTGGACCAGATAGGCAACCACGTCCGCGTTAGCGTCGACTTGGAACTCGCGGTCCGTCACCTCTATGTGCACCGCCCGGTGGCCAAAGGGGAAAAGGTGGCCGGCGCGCACGGCTCTTACGTAGCTTTCTCTGCCCGTGACCATGCGGTGGCGCCAGTCGGTAAAGGAACTGGCCGACGGGGTGTCCCAGGTGCCGTGCAGGTTCATGGTCGCCCCGAGGGCGGTGAGCATGAGGAGATGCGCTTGCGCTGGCACGCTTGGGAGGGCCGGCAACGCGACCGCGGCCGGGCTCGCGCTCCCGCTCCTTCCGCACGTGAGCGCGATCAGGTCGAGGCGGTCCGAGTTGGAAAGGGACGCCACGTACGACGGCCCGAAGGGCTCAGGCAGGCCTTGGGGTAAGCCCGGTGTCCAAACGGCCCGAAGTGCCGGCGATGACTGGGGCGGCTCGACGCCGTTCACCCCAAGGCGCGTCTGCCACAGTTCGGTCCGCCCGCGGTAGGTGAGCGGGGACGAGGAGTGGGACCAGCTCCCAGAGCCGTCGGGCGAGAGCAGGAGCCGCGCCGGCGCCTCGATGTACGAGGCAAGGGCAGGTGGCGTGGTCCCTGTGAAAGGTGCGGCCTCCCACTGGAACGAGAGAGCCTCCCAGTCGAGCAGGCCCTCGACCGTGAAGGGGATCGCCTCCACCGACGCCGGCACGGCGAAGGCCAGTTGGCTTGCGCCAGCCAGGAGCGCTGGCAGCGGCGGGTCGGGCCAGGCCGCCGGCGGGGTGGCCCCCACCGGCACGGCCGCTTCGAGCAAGGCTTGGGGCGGGAACTCGACGACCAGGAAGGCCGCCCGGGCACGATCTCCCCTCCGGAGCACGGCTTGGCTGCCCGAGGTGTCGAGGATGAGGTTGTACCCGTTGAAGAGGAGGACGAGCATGTCTTCCCTGCGGAATACCGGCGCCGAGAACGTGAGCTGTGGCGCAGGGGGGGCCGGGAGGGCCGTCGGCTCGGGGGAGCCTTTGGGGGTTGCCTGACGGGGCGCTGGCGGGAGGGCGAAGCGAGGGAAGGAGCCACGAAGGTAGAGCCAAGCAGCGGCGCCACCCATCAGGCCGAGCACCTGGCGGCGGCTGGGCCGGGGCTCGCCCGTCACGTTGGGCGCTAAGGTACCCACAACTGGTGATTTTCGGGTACTCGCCCACCTGTTCGCATCAGGAGGGGCACCTGATCTTTCCAAGCCGAGGAGCCGCGGGGCCGAGCGCCTCTCCCCTTCTTGGCAGGCTCAGCAGGTGCCTTTCCTGTAGGTGAGGTGGGCAGTGCCCACCTATGTCACTCAGCCACTGCGGCCGTTGTCCCCCAGATGTCCCCGACGGTGAAGCCGGCCGGGAACGGGTCCTCGGGATCAAGTACATAGCGGGCGTGGCCGGTTACCCAGGCCCGTCCGCTTATGGTGGGCACCACCGCGGGGTGGTCGCCGACTTTCGCCTCGGCCACCAGTCGGCCGGTGAACACGGTGCCCAGGATCCCCTCGTTGCGGAACGGGCGGCCGATCGGAAGGGCACCGCGGGCATGCAGTACGGCCATCCGGGCGCAGGTCGCTGTCCCGCAGGGGGAGCGGTCCAAAGCGCCCGTCCAGGTCTCGGGCCGCGACCAGTCGAAGGCCCCGGTCGAGACGACCACAGCGCTGCGCTGGTCGGCACCCGGCACGCTCGGAGGGCCCGTCAGGCAGGCGATCGTGGGGCCGGCCATGTCCGGGTGGTCGGGATGGGACTGGGGGACCTGTTCTCGAGCGGCGGCCTTGATGCATTCGCCAATGCGGACGATGTCGCGTCCCTCATCGGGGGCCAGGCGGAGCCCGAGCGCAGCAGCGTCCGCGATCACGTAGATCATCCCGCCGTAGGCCAGGTCCACCTCCAAGGTCCCGATGTTGGGCACCTCTATTTTGGCGCCGAGTTGCATGGCGAAGGCGGGCACGTTTTGGAAGGTGACCTGGCGCGCCCGCCCGTCTTGGACCTCGACTTCGATATGGACCAGGCCCGCCGGGGTATCAAGGGCGAACCTTGTGACCGGCTCGGTCACCTCCACCATGCCCATTTCCACGAGAACAGTGGCCACGCAAATGGTGTTGCTCCCAGACATGGGCGGGTACTCGACCTGTTCCATTATCACGAAACCGGCCGCTGCTGAGGGGTCGGTGGGCGGGAGCAGGAGGTTGCAGTTAGCCGCCGGGTAACCTCGCGGCTCGCGCAGCATCCGCTGGCGCAGGTCGTCGTGATAGGCGGAAAGGTGTGCCATCTTGTCGAACATGGTCGCCCCGGGCACATCGGCGATGCCGCCCACGATGACGCGCCCCGGCTCGCCTCCCGCATGGGCGTCGACCGCGACTAACTCGGTCAGCGACGACGGGCACCCAGAGGCGTGGCAAGAGGCAATGGCACGATGCTAGACCCAAGGGGAGGCGGCGAGGGCCTCCTCGGCGCCACTTGGCGGCGCAGTGCTCAAGACAACACGGCGCCGTCCCCCCTCGGACAAACGCACGCTTCATGGCCGATGACCTGGCAGATGAGCCAACCGGCCAACCGTGCGGTATACAGGTCCAATGACCCCAGACTGCCCCGCCCCTGACGGCTCGAGCCCCAAAACGATGCACTTCGAAGGGCCGCCTCCGATGTGCATAGACCCATCTCGGCGCTATTCCGCCGAGATCGTGACTTCAAAGGGGACGGTCGTGGTCAACCTCGACCCCCTGGTCGCCCCCAAGACCGTCAACAACTTCGTGTTCCTCGCCAGGTACCACTACTTCGACGGCATCGCGTTCCACCGGGTCATCCCGGGCTTCGTCCTCCAGGGCGGGGACCCGACGGGGACCGGCACGGGAGGGCCTGGCTACCGCTTTGAAGACGAGCTGCCCAAGCCCGGGCGGTACGAACTTGGCTCTCTCGCCATGGCCAATTCGGGGCCAAACACCAACGGGAGCCAGTTTTTCGTGATAAGCGGGCCGAGCGGTGTCCGGCTGCCGCCGAAGTACTCGCTTTTCGGAAAGGTCGTGAAGGGCATGGACGTCGTGAGCGCGATAGACGCGCTAGGCACGTCCTCCGGCAAACCGAAAGAACGAGTTGTGATCGAGTCGGTCACCGTCGCAGAAGGCGAGTAGGGCCGCGCTCTCCTGGAGCCGATGGTAGGACCGAAAAGTCCCGCCGGTCGGCGAGGAACGGGTAAGCCCTCCGTACTTCTTCTACGCGGGCGGCCTCCAGGTCCACAAGAAGTGTCTCTTCGGCTTCCCCGGCTTCGGCCATTACCTCGCCGAAGGGCCCGATCGCTATGGTCCCGCCCGCGTAGTCGAGGCCGCCGCCGCTGCCGACTCGGTTGGTGGCGAGAACGTAGGCCTGGTTTTCTATGGCCCTCGCCACCGCCAGCGCCCGGAAATGCTCCCGGCGGGCCGCCGGCCAGTTGGAAACGACCACGAAGCAGTCGGTCTGGCGCGCGGCCGACCAGAACATGTCCGCAAAGCGGAGGTCATAGCAAACAAATGGTGTGATCGCGAGCCCTTCCCACGTGAAGGTGACTACGGAGGAGCCGGCCGCGTAGTAGGCGTCCTCGCCGGCAAAAGAAAACGGGTGCACCTTCTCGTAGCCGACCGTGCGCCCGTCGGGGAAAGCGCACACGAAACGGTTGGCGGGCCTAGGCACACCCACCTCCCGCACGGGCAGGGACCCGCACACGGCTGCCCCGGTTTCTGCTGCCATTCCCACCAGGAACTCGCCGCCCGTTCCCCGCTCAGGAGGCTCTGCGACCCTTTCGGCCGCCATCGAAAAACCGGTGGCGAACATTTCTGTCAAGACGACGAGACGCGCTCCCTTCGCCGCCGCTTCTTGGACCAAGGGCCTCAAGTGCTCACAAGTGGCCGCGGCGTCCTCGAAAACGACGTCGTGCTGGACCAGGGCGACCTTCACCATTGCCCTCCGGCACCGAGCCGCCCCAGCCGCTCTACTGCTTCCTCGATCGACGACCTGAGCTTGCAGAACGAGAAGCGCACAAGGTGGCTCCCTGCCGCCGGGTCAGCATAGAAAACCGAGCACGGCACCGCGACGACGCCGCAGCGGTGGGGTAGTTGGCGGCAGAACGTGGCTGCGTCCTCGTTTGTCATTTCTGATATGTCCACGGTCAGGAAATAGGTGCCCTCCGCGGCGCGTACCGGGAAACCGACCGCCGCTAGCCCTTTGGCGAGCAGGTCTCGGTTGCTCTGGAGCTCGTCCACGAGGGGCCCTACGAGCTCGTGGGTGGCTCGCAGCCCTGCCGCCGCCGCCCGCTGCAGAGGCGCCGGCGTGACGTAAGTGAGGAACTGCTTGGCGGCGCGCACCCCCGCGAGCAGCTCGGGCGAGGCACAGGCCCAGCCCACCTTCCAACCGGTCACGGAGAACGACTTGCCTGCCGAG
Organism: Acidimicrobiaceae bacterium; assembly: GCA_027334785.1. Lineage (GTDB taxonomy): Bacteria > Actinomycetota > Acidimicrobiia > Acidimicrobiales > Palsa-688 > JAJZYO01. Next base: position 2,041 of record DAHWQF010000068.1, on the reverse strand, counting down.
GAGACCGTGACCGTCCGCTCGCGCATGCCCTCTAGCGTGGCGAGGGGCACGTGGCGGCGGCCGTCGTAGACGAGGTGCTCGTAAACCTCGTCAGTGACAGCAATGAGGTCGTGGCGGCGGCATACGTCGGCCACCTCCTCCAGCTCAGCCCGGCTGAGCACCTTGCCCGTCGGGTTGTGGGGCGAGTTGAGCAGGAGCAGCCGGGAACGGCCCGTGGCGGCAGCGGCGAGGGCGCCGGCCGGCAGCACCCAGCGGTCGCCGTCGTAGGAGAGGCGGACCGGCACCCGGATGGCGCCGGCCATGGCGACGACCGCGCCGTACGAATCGTAGGAGGGCTCCAGCATGAGGACCTCGTCGCCGGGCTCGCAGAGGCCGAGGACGGCGGCGGCCACCGCCTCGGTAGCGCCCGCAGTCGCAAGCACCTCGGTGGCCGGGTCGTACACGAGGCCGTACTCGGCCTCCTGGTGCGCGGCCACGGCCTCGAGAAGTTGGGGGACCCCTGGTCCCGGTGGGTACTGGTTGTCGCCTTCTTGGATGGCCTCGATGGCTACCTGGCGGAGCAGTTCAGGACCCGGGTCCTCGGGGAAACCCTGGCCCAGGTTGACGGATTTTGTCTCGAGCGCGAGCGCCGACATTTCCGCGAAGATCGTCGTGCCGAAGGGGGCGAGGCGCGAACATACCTTGGCCCTGTCCTTCGAGGCCGAGGTGCCCGTCTGGTTCATCGACTACGTTTTGGCCCGATCCTAATTTCTCGATAGTACCTCCAGCGACCTGACAGCGACCTGAGCGACGGTGAGCCGCTCGGGCTCCTGGCATGGGACAATGGTGGTCGTGATCCAAGAGATGGGCGCGCCGGAGGTAGAGCAGTTCTTGCGTTCCCAGGTCGTCGGGCGTGTCGGCTGCCATGTGGACGGGGTGACCTATGTGGTGCCGGTCATCTATGCCTGGGACAGTGGCTGTGCCTACGTCTACTCGGTCGAGGGACAGAAGGTGCGGATGATGCGCGAAAACCCCAAGGTCTGCTTCGAGGTCGATGAGTACCAGGCCGGCGGTGGCTGGCAGAGCGCTATCGTCCAGGGGACCTATGAGGAACTGTCGGGCGACGACGCGGCCTTTACGCTGCGCCTTTTGGCTGACCGCTTCGCCCGGCGCACCGGTGACGGGGACGGCGGCGGACAACGTCCGCGCGGCGAGGGCCGTACCCCTGTGGCCTTCCGGATCCGCGCCGAAGAAGTGACCGGGCGCAAGGTCGACCGTTCCCCGTCGGCGGACGCCGGGCGGTAGGCCGGAAGCTAGCTCGCCGAGGCGCCTCGGGTTACGCCGTCAAGCGTCGAGCACTTGCAGGCGGACGCGCTTGTTGCCCTTGCCCTTGGACTCCGTCTTCAGCACCCGGGCCCGGCCAACCTCGCCGGTCGAGCATACGTGGGTCCCCCCGTCGGCTTGCTTGTCCAGGCCCACAATGTCGACCACGCGGATCTCGCTGACCGTTTCGGGGACCAGGTTTGCCTTGGTCCTGACCAGGTCCGCGTCTGCGGACACGGCTGCTCGGGGGAGGAAGCTCACCACTATCGGCCGGTCCGCCTCCAGCTCGGCGTTGACGAGCTGCTCGACCAGCGCGCCAAAACCCTCGGGGAGCGGGTCGAACTCGAAGTCCATCCTGGCGCTGAGCGGCTCCATGTTGCCCCCCGTGACAGACTTGCCCCACTCCCTCCAGATGACCCCGCATAGCACGTGGAGACAGGTGTGGGTGCGCATCAACTCGTGCCGGCGAGACCAGTCGAGGTCGCCGTGGACGGCTTGGCCCACGCGGGGCACGGGGCCGTCACCGCCGAGGCTGTGCCATACCAGGTCGTCCTGTTTGCGTACATCGAGCACGGGTAGGTCGGCCAACACGCCTGTGTCGTGGGGCTGACCTCCGCCGGTCGGGTAAAAGGCCGTACGGTCAAGCGCAACGCGGCGCGCCTCCTCGTCGGTGGCCGCCACTGTGGCCTCGAATGACTTCAGGTACGCGTCGCGCATGTAGAGCAGCTCGGTAGCCATG
>DAHWQF010000689.1 GCA_027334785.1 Acidimicrobiaceae bacterium | reverse complement strand
CGGCTGGAGCACGAGGCGGCTACCGGACGGTGCGCCATCTGCGGGAGGCCGTCGGTGGGCTTCATCGAGGGATGGGACCTGCTCCCCCGAGGGATCTGTGCCGACCACGCTCGGACAGCGCTCCGATTCGGCTACACGGTCCACCCGGACCCCGCGGAGGAGGGGTGATGGGGAGCAGAGACGACGGTCCGGGTGTCCCCTCCCCTGACGATCCTCTCGCTGAGGCGAACGTGGCCGAGGCACGACAGGTCATCGAGCGGCTGCCGACGCCGACAGCCCTGTGGATGCGGGACTATCTCGAACGCCTTCAGGACGAGCTGGGGCACCGACGGCGGTGGGAGTGTTGGACGGAGAGCAGGGAGGGGCGCCTCGCCCAGTTCCTGTACGACGAGAGCGTCCGCGAAGGCGGGGACGATTCCGTGGCGGCCGCCTGGCATGCCTACATGGACGCCTTCGACAAGTGGCAGGAGGAGGAGGGGTAGACGCGGAACGGGGCACCCCGAAGGATGCCCCGTCCGCCCACGCCCCGCCTCGCCCAGCCGGGCCACACCTAGCCCGACCTTGCCGGGCCCCGCCAGGCCGTGCCTGACCCAGCCCCGCCTCGCCGTGCCCCGCCGGGCCATGCCCAGTCCGACCACGCCTGGCCCAGCCACGCCGGGCCATGCCTCGCCTCGCCTAGACCTTGAACTCGACGACCTGGAACCGGCCGTAACTCGGTCGGAAGTCGCCGATGCCGACGAGGCGCCCGGCGTCCGACAGGACCGCGTGAAGGAGCTGCGGCGGGATGTACTCGGCCGTGATGACCTCGACCTCGAACGTCGCCCGCCAGCCGGCGAGGAACGCCGGGCGAACACGGGTGATCCCGTTGCGCTGGACCATCACTCGCCGGCTGTCGAGGTAGTCCCATGTCGCCTTCCCGAGGGACGCGATCGGGGTGAGGACGACGACGCCAGCCTTGAACAGGTCGAGCGCCGACTTCCGCGGTGAGCGGGGGTCCTGGCGGTACTTCGCAGCCCCGTTCCTCGGGTCGCACACCGCGCCCTTCAGGTACTCACCGGGGATGCCGATCGTCCCGTCGTCGCACCTGTAGACGTAGCTCTCGATGTTGTCGGACTTCTTCGCCTTGCTCCCCTTCGCCGCCGCCGCCTTCTCGGCGATGGCCTCGTTGGACCACCTATGAAAGAGCAGGGCGGCCACTCCTTCGATGGTCACTTGCGCCACGTAGGGGACAGTCGTTGCGATGTCCTCCTCGGCATCGTTGGTCACCAGCGGTCCGAGAGCGGTCGCCCTGCCGTTGGTCTTCGTGGTAGTTGCCATGTCCTTGTCCTTTCGTTGTTGGTTGTTTGCCATGCCATGCCGTGCCCTACCCGGCCGCACCGAGCCCTACCTCGCCCGGCCGCGCCTCGCCCAGCCCCGCCAGGCCTGACCACGCCTTGCCCGACCTCGCCCAGCCCGGCCTGGTCCTGCCGCGCCTGACCTCTACTGCTCCACCGCCGCCCGCACCCGGGCCACCAGCTCGGCGATCTCCCGCCGCAGCCGGAGGGTGCGGGAGGATGGGATGGGGGGCTGGTGCAGCTCAGCTTCGAGGCGGTCGATCAGCTCAGCTCGCGTCTCCACGCTCACCTCCGTGCTCTGCCATCCACTTCTCGCGGGCGGCGTCGAGGGCGTATTGGGCGCCCTCGTAGCCCCAGCGGCCGATGCCGCCGAACATGAGTGCAGCGTCGAGGATGAACTTCGCCCGGGCGTACTCCTCCGACGCTCTCCAGCGTGCTTCGAGGTCTGTCGTCACGACTTGCCCCCTCGTCTCCACCACCGCCGACGTAGCCGGCTCACCTCGGACTCCAGCTCGGCGATGCGACGGTCCCGGTGGAGCAACTCGATCGCGTGGTAGCTCTCCATCTTCTCGAGGTACTCGTCGAACAGGGGCACCTCAGCGGTGAGAGTCAGTGGGATCGCCTGGCGGTACCCGTTGATCGAGAAGTTCCCCTCGAAACGGACCTGGTTCATCATCTCGCTTGCTCCTTTCGTACCCTGTGCTTCGCCGTCGAGACGCTCACGCCCATCTCCTCGGC
>DAHWQF010000688.1 GCA_027334785.1 Acidimicrobiaceae bacterium | reverse complement strand
GGCATCGACGAGGGCGTCAGCGGTGAAGATGTAGTTGCCCATCGAGGCGAACAGTTCTTTGCGCCCGTTCGCCAAGGCGATAGGGTCGGGCGGCTTTTCCACAAAACGGGCAATGCGCGTCCCCTCCCCCGGCTCGACTATGCCGAAACCGCTGGCCTCCGCAGCTGGCACCCCGATCGCCGCCACGGTGGCCGCCGCGCCGCTTTGGATGTGCTGGTCGAGCATTTGGCGGGGGTCCATCCGGTAAATGTGGTCGGCACCAAAGACCAACACGTAGTCGGGGCGTTCGTCGCTCACGATGTTCAAGTTCTGGTAGATCGCGTCGGCGGAACCGGCAAACCACCAAGGCCCTCGGCGCATCTGCGCGGGCACCGGTGTCACGTAGTAGCCGAGCAGGTTGGAGAGGCGCCAGGTCCTGGTCACGTGCAGGTCGAGGCTGTGGCTCTTGTACTGGGTAAGCACGATGACCTGGAGCAGGTCGGCGTTGGCCAGGTTGGAAAGGGCGAAATCTATGAGGCGGTAGTGGCCGCCGAAGGGGACCGCCGGCTTGGCCCGGTCGAGCGTGAGCGGCAAAAGGCGCTTGCCTTCGCCCCCCGCGAGCACTATCGACAGGGCACGCACGTTACCAAGCTAGTGCGCGGCTCCTTGGCTGCGCGGCCCGGGCCCGGGGCCGCGGCTCGATCAGCCCGGGGCCGGTTCGCCGCCGGCCGCCTCGAGCCCGGCCGCCTCGAGCCCGGCAGCCTCGAGCCCGGCAGCCTCGAGCCCGGCAGCCTCAAGCGCAGCCTCCTCGCCGCCGTGCCCGCTATCGCCCCCATTGCCGTGACGGTCGCCATCGTGAGCCTCGTGCGCGTGCTCTGCCCCGAGCGTGTGGAAGGCCCCACGCGCGTCACGCACCATGATGCCCCCCACGGGGCGCTGGATCGGGTGGGCGTTTTGAGCCTCCAAGAGCTGGCAGACCTTGTAGGTGACCACTCCCGCGATGATCGGGGCCACGAACGAGCCGTACTGGAGGATCTCGATCAGCAACTCGAAGGAGACGTTTAGCGCGTTGCCGATCAGGTCCGTGGCGCTCGCCACGGTGAGGTCGGCGAAGAAAAAGAGCGCAGCGACGCCGACAGCGGTGCGGAGCGGCTTGTCGCGGGGCCGGTCAAGGAGGTTGTGCTCGCCATAATCACCAAACAGCCTCCGGTCGATGGCTGGCCAGGCGTACATGATGGTAAACACGATGCCGGGCAGCAGGATCCCCGGGAAGAAGGGGTTGGCGATCTCATGGCCAAAGCTCCTGAACTCCCAGTGGGGCCATAACCTAAGGGCCCCATCGAGCCACCCCACGTACCAGTCCGGCTGCGTACCTGCGCTGGCCCGGGCCGGGTTGTAGGGGCCGTAGACCCAGATCGGGTTGATCTGGACAAAACCGCCCAACCCGAAGATGACCGCGGCGATGAAGGTGAGCAGGGCGGCCGACTTGACCGCGTACTGCGGCCACAAGCGGCTGCCGACGATGTTGTGCTCTGTCTTGCCCGGACCGGGAAAGTCGGTGTGCTTCTGGTGCCAGAGCATCCCTAGGTGCGCGCCGAGGAGGCCCAACAAGATCAGGGGGAACAAGAACTCGTGGATCACGAAGAGCCTCGCGAAAAACACCGAGGTCCCCGGGAAGGCACCGCCCCAGAGAGTGAAGGCGAGCCACACTCCTACGAAGGGGATGGACTGGACGATCGAGAACACGACCCTGAGCCCCGAGCCCGAGAGCAGGTCGTCGGGGAGCGAGTAGCCAGAGAAGCCCTCGCCGGCCGCGAGCGCGAACATCATGACGCCGATGAGCCAGTTGATCTCGCGGGGCTTGCGGAAGGCGCCGGTGAAGAAGACCCGGGACATGTGGAAGGCGACCGATGCGAGGAAGATGTTGGCCGCCCAGTGGTGCGCCTGGCGCATGACGAGCCCGGCCCGCACGGCCAGGTGAGCGGCTATCGTCACCGCAGCCTCGGTTTTGCCTCCACCCGGAGGGGAATTGACCACGACCACGGGGTCGCCGCGCCAAGCAGCGAACAAGGCTTGGGCAGTAGCGGAACGAGGTAC
>DAHWQF010000687.1 GCA_027334785.1 Acidimicrobiaceae bacterium | reverse complement strand
GTGCTGGTCGTAAACGCTGCCCTCTTGTGGTTGTACAGCCTTGGTTGCCACTCTTGCCGTCGCCCTGGTCGCGGGGAAGCTGAAGCACTTCTCTCGCCACCCCGTCCGTTACCGCCTGTGGGCCGCCGTCAGCTACCTGAACGCCCGCCACATGCAGTTCGCCTGGGCCAGCCTTATCTTCGTTGCCCTCACAGACCTGTACGTACGCCTCGTGTCCAGCGGGACCATCGCTGACCCCCGCCTTTTCTAAAAGCAAGTGGCCGCCGTGACCAACAATACAACCCGCCGGCTTTTATTTCGACGTAAACTTCTTATTGGTACTAGGCGATTGTCAGGAGATGATGGCGATGGCTGGTACTTACGTTGTCGATTGGGAGCTAGAATCGACTACGGTCCGGTCAGTTACGAGCCAGGAGCCTCAAGGTAGGCCGGGCAGCGAGCGGCAGTCCTCTCCAAGCGCCGTGCCCGTGCCCCCGAAGCGGGGCAAGGACAGCCAGTACCGAACTAGCCTCCTGGCGAAGGTCAAGGTCACCAGCCCGTCGTAATTTTCCGGTTAGTTCCCCCGGCCAGCTGACACCGCCATGTCAGCGTCGGCGGTACCGGAGGAAGAGGTACTCGTCAGCCTCGAGTACCAGGTCAAGGCCCAAGGTGGTGGGAGGTGAAAGTGCTGGCCCATCGAGAATGCGCCGCGCGTCACCACCTGTGAGCATGGGTGACAACGTGAGGCACAGTTCGTCGACCAGGAGGGCAGCGCTCAACTGGGCAGCGATGCGAGGGCCACCTTCAGCGAGCACGTCGCTGTACCCTCGTTGTCCCAACGCTTCTACAGCTCGACTTAGGTCAACCTGTAGGTCCCCGGCCACGATCACGTCAGCCACGGAGGCGGCGCGGTCCACGTTTTCCTGAGGGGCTGCGGCTGCCGTAACGACCACCGGCCGGCTCTCCGCCTCCGTGAAGAAAGGTGCTTCCCAGGGAAGGCGACATCTGCGAGTAACCACGGCGATCGGGGGGACAGGGGCCATCCCGTCGCTAAGACGACGGGCCCGGGCAACGTCGCCAAGACGTACGGGCCCGTAGCCCTCAACACGCATGGTGCCCGCGCCTACCAAGATGACGCTCGCGAGGCTGCGAAGGGTGGCGAATAGGTTCCTGTCGGCCACGCCGCCAAGCGGTCCGGACCGACCCGCCAAGACGGCAGCACCGTCGACGCTAGAGATCATATTGAGCCGCACAGCAGGGCGCCCGGAGGGGTGGCAGGCCGGACGACCGTAAGCGGCGACAGGGTCTACTTGGTCCTGGCACTTTGGATAGAGACAACGCATGGGCGATATTCTCCCCCACCGCGTGCTTTGGGACAAAGACGGCCGTGGCTCCAGCTCCTGACACGGGGTCGAACGGGCTGGGGACATCGCCGGCGTACTGAGGGGCAACGGGGACGCCGAGTAGTGGTACGCATGGATTGGGCCGAGGCAAGTGCTTTGGGCTTCGTGACACGCCCAGATATGAGTAGGGTTGTTGGCCATGGCCGGGTTCTTCGTGCGCCCGGTCAGGAGGAGGATGATCATGCCAGAACGGACCGCCACGGCAGTATGGCAAGGCCCCGTACCCGAGGGTAAGGGGGAAATCAGCCTCGGAAGTGGGATGTTCGACGCTGCCTACTCTTTTGGCTCCCGGTTCGAGTCCGACCCCGGGACCAACCCTGAGGAACTCCTCGGCGCCGCCCACGCCGGGTGTTTCACCATGGCGCTCGCCCTGGGGCTATCACAGGCAGGGCACCCGCCGGCCCGGATCGATACCGAGGCGCGGGTGGCGATAACCAAGGTCCCAGAAGGCTTCCGAATCCCCTATGTCGAGCTCCGAACCCGAGCAACTGTGCCTGGCATCACCCAAGAGGCTTTCCAGCAGGAAGCCGAGCGGGCTAAAACTGGCTGCCCGGTGTCTCTCGCCCTGGCTGGCACTGACATCCGCTTGAGCGCCGAGCTAATAGAATAATCTCCTGTCCTCGAGCGTTTTCGGACATGAACAAGCGGTGATCGCTCCGAGCGGGCTCACCAAGAGGCAGTTCCGGCCGCCTAAACCA
>DAHWQF010000686.1 GCA_027334785.1 Acidimicrobiaceae bacterium | reverse complement strand
CCGTTCACAAAACTGCCCGACTCTTCGGTCGAGTAAACCTTGGCCAGCTCCACCGCTTCGGAAATGACCACGCTCGTCGGCACGTCGGGCTCCCAGCCGAGCTCGAAGGTCGCCATGCGCAAGATGGCCCGGTCCACCACCGGCATGCGTTCGATGGACCAGTCGATGGCGTGGCGAGCCAATAGGTCGTCGATGGCCGTGGCGTGGGCTTCGACGCCGGCGACAACCTCGGCGGCGTACTTCTGAGGCGACACGGGCAGCTCGGCCAGGACGAGGCTCACGGGCTTGGCCTTCAGGTCGGCCTCATAGAGCAATGAGAGCGCCCTCTCGCGCGCACTGCGCCGGCTGCCCAGGGCCAACCAGGGGTCGCTCCTCCCCGGAACTGCCAGCGGGAGCGCCTAACCGCCGGCGCGCGTCAGGTACTCGCCGCTGCGGGTGTCCACCTTCACCTTGTCGCCGGGGTTGACGAACAAGGGCACCTGCAGGGTGAGCCCCGTCTCGAGGACCGCCGGTTTGCGAGCACCCGAGACACGGTCGCCCTGAAGGCCGGGCTCGGTCTGGGACACGGTCAGCTCCACCGCCGCCGGCAAGTCGATGGCCACGATCTCGCCGGCGAAGAACTGCAGCAGCGCCGAGTCGCCCTCTTTCAAGAAGTTGGCCGCGCTGCCGAGCGCCTCTTTGGGCGCGAGGAGCTGTTCATAGTCGGAATTGTCCATGAACACGTAGTTGGTCCCGTCGGCATAGAGGAACTGCATCTCGCGCTTTTCGATTATCGCCTGGTCCAGCTTCTCGTCGGCCCGGTAGGTGCGGTCGATGACGGCGCCGGTCCTCATGTTCTTCAGCTTGGTCCGCACGAACGCGCCGCCCTTTCCGGGCTTCACGTGCTGGAACTCGACCACTGAGAAGAGGCCCTCGGGGAGGTTGAGCGTCATCCCGTTCTTCAGGTCGTTGGTGGACACTGCAGGCATCTACCCAATCTATCCTGCGCCCCGCCCCCTCCAGGCGGGAGCCCGCCCCGCCGCCGGGGGCACCCGGGCCTTCGGTGCCAGCGTCAGTAGCTCGCACCCGGCCTCGCACACGACCACGGTGTCCTCGGTGCGCGCCCCGCCCACCCCGGGCAGGTACACGCCTGGCTCGACGGTCACCACCTGCCCAGCCGCCAGTACGTCTGTCGATGTGGAGGAAAGAGCCGGCGCCTCGTGGACCAGGAGGCCCACCCCGTGGCCGGTGCCGTGCACGAAGAGCTCCCCCAGGCCGGCCGCCTCCACGACCTCCCGGCAGGCGCGGTCGACCTGGGCGGCGGGGACGCCGGCGGCGACGGCGGACAAGCCGGCGTCCTGGGCGGCGAGGACCACGGTGTAGAGCCGGCGCAGCTCGGCGGGCAGCCGGGCCTCCCCGCCGGCACCGGCGCCGGCCACCACCGTGCGCGTCGCATCCGAGCAGTACCCGTCCACCCGGGCGCCGAAGTCGATCGTCACCATGTCCCCCGGGACGATGTGGCGGCCGCCAGCGTGGTGGTGCGGCTCGGCGCCCCCCGGCCCCGAGGCCACGATGGTGGCGAACGCCGGCGCCTCCGCCCCGAGCCGGCGCATCTCGGCCTCGATGGCGACGGCAACTTCCACCTCGGTCGGGCCATCGCCGAGGGCGGGCAGGACCCGCGCCAAGGCTTCGTCGGCCACCGCGGCGGCGGCCGCCAGCCGCGACAGCTCCGCCGGCGCTTTGCGCTCTCGGAACTGCTCTACCAGCCCCGAAGTGGGCACGAGGGTGGCCTCCTTCGCCCAGCCCTCCGCCCAGGAACGCACCTGCGCCCAGGTGACGTGCTCGGACTCGAGGGCCAGACGTTGCGTGCCGGCCACCAGCTCAGCCAGGAGCTCGGGCTGCTTGGCCGCGGGCAGGGCCTCCACCCGCACGCCCGAACCTGCTACCTCCCCAGCTGCCGACGTCGCGTAGCGGCCGTCGGTCACGAGCACGGCGTCGCCCTCCCTCACCAACACCTGGCCGGCCGAACCAGAGAACCCGGTCAGGTACCTGACGTTGGCCAGGTTCGACACCAGCAGGCCTTCACAGCCGGCGGTGCCCATCGCCTCGCG
>DAHWQF010000685.1 GCA_027334785.1 Acidimicrobiaceae bacterium | reverse complement strand
GGAATTACCGTTCCGAGGATCGAGGTTAGCGACCGGAGGGAGCGGCCCGAAGGGCAATCGGACCGTGGCGGCGTCCCGCAGCGTGGCCTTGACACCCCGGAGGTACGCCCTGCCCACAATGCCAGGTGAAGGGGATGCCGCCTCAACAAGGGCTCCCGGCTAGCACTTCCCCCAACTCGCTCCCCATTTTCTGGCGGCATCCCCTTCGCCGTCCACTCGGGCCGCCCAAAAGCCAACGCCTCCAACGTCTTCAGGCACGGACGTGGGGACCGGCACCACACCGCTTCATCGGGCTGGGGCGAAGCCCCTCTAGTTGATCGAGAACATCAAGAACATGAGGAAAAGGACAGGCATTCCTGTGAACCGACCAACGACGTCAAGTAGGACACGGCGGCGCGACAGGAGGCGCTCCATTGGCCTTGGCGTCGCCTTCACTACGCCCTCTCTGAGCGCGGCACTGAAGGGCCTCGCGCCCACCTACATTGACTCGACCCGAGCACCAGGGTCACGCGCTGCGGCGACCTTTACCCGGCCCGAGCACCTTGTCCACCCAGGCTCGGGCCTCGGCTTTCTCGCTGGCGCTAATGGGGCCCAGTTCGGCGTCCAACTCGGCGAGATATGCGTCCAGTTCAGCTTGGTCGGTTGCCACGAGGCGAGAGCCAGCCGATCGTCAGGTGCGGGGCAACGCCTTATGCTAAGCTTTGAAGGAAGTGGCGTTGACATCCGGGAGGGCGACGGTGCGGGACCTGCGTAGGGTCAACCGCGCCGCCGTGCTGACGAGGTTGTTTCAAGAAGGGCCGCTTAATCGCGTTGCTTTGGCGCGCCTCACCGGGTTGAGCAGCGGGAGCATCACCAACGTCACGGCGGCTCTCTTGGACGAGGGCCTCGTGTTCGAAGCTGGCCTGGAGGACTCCGACGGCGGGCGCCCGAGCACACTGCTCGAGGTGAACCCCGACTTCGGGGTGCTGGTAGGTGTCGAACTGGGTGAGACGCGGATCCGGGTCGACGCCTTCGACTTGGGCATGGGGGTGCTCGGGACGGCCGATGTGTCGGCGCACCCGCAGCACCACGAGGCCGCCGAGACCTTGGTCCAGGTGGTGGAGGCCGTGGACAAGTTGAGGCGGCGGTTCGCCAAAGAGGGACGGCAACTCCTCGGCGTCGGGATGGCGGTGCCGGGCATCGTGGGGCACCACGACGGCCAACTCAGGGTGCACGCGCCGAACATCGGTTGGCGTGACGTCGCTCTCGACCCCATAGCCAAGCGCCTCGGCCTCCCCCTCTTTGCCGACAACGGGGCCAAGGCGCTCGGACAAGCCGAGATGTGGCTCGGGGCCGGGCGAGGCACCCGCCATGCCGTCGTGGTGCTCTGGGGCACCGGCGTGAGCGCCGCCATCTTCACCAATGGCGCGGTCTACCGCGGCGCTACCTCGAGCGCCGGCGAATGGGGCCACACCGCCATCGTCGCTGGTGGCAAGCCGTGCCGTTGCGGCGCGTCGGGTTGCCTGGAGGCCTATGTAGGCGGCCGCGCACTGCTCGCCGAGTGGTACCGGACAGACCCGGCCGCGACCCCCCTGCCCGACCCCGACTCAGAGGAGTGGCTGGACCGCTTTATCGAGGCCTCCCGCTCCAACGTACTTTCGGCGGCCGCGCTCGATTCTGTCGCCGTCTCTTTTGGGGTGGGCGTGGCCAACTTGGTCAACCTGTTCAACCCGGAAAAGGTCGTGATCGGGGGCTGGGTGGGCGTGAAACTGGCCCCGGTCCTGCTCGAGAAGATCCGCCAGACGGTCGAGCGCCAGGCGCTCGAGTACACCGCCAGCCGAGTGAGCATCGAGGTGGGCCAGTTTGGCGCAGACGCCGTGGTGCTCGGCGCGTCGATGCTGGTGGTGGACGAGCTGCTCTCGAACGGCGGTGCGCTTCGGCCGTCTACAGCCACGCGACGCCGGCGGAGCGGGGTTGGTTAGCCATGCGGGAGCATTTCTTTCGCCTCGGCCGGGAGGCGCCTTGACTCCAGGAGCCGACAGTGGTTAGTTTATGCGGCCCTTTACGCCGTGCTGGCCGAGGCGGGGCTCAACTTCCTAGGGTTGGGCAATG